>NZ_JBHSGO010000093.1:0-2927 GCF_042654485.1 Falsiporphyromonas endometrii
TGTTTTAGGAGTTCCTGTGAGTCCAATGGTAGCTCCCATCCAAAAATTGGCTGCTTAAACTCAAGAAATGAGAGGTTGCTAAAAAATTAGAGGCTGAATCATTACGAATAATGACACAGCCCCTTTTTTTATCTTCACTTAGGCAATCTGAATAAGAACGCTGTTTACTTCATCCCATTTTACGATTCTTATTCTATCTTTGCGACTACAATTAGACCAACAGTCATAAAACTATAAGAGGGTGCAATCTTCGCAAGAAGGAATTGAGACACTGTACATTCAATTAGGCCACATATCAAATAAAGAAAGCTATAAAAGGTGCACGGAAGATATTAAAATGCAACTAAGTAAATTGAATTCTTACCTTTGCACTCAAAATAGGATTGTTATATTTCGACATGATACAAAATCTAGTAATAGTTGAGTCTCCCGCAAAAGCCAAGACAATTGGCAAGTTTTTGGGCAAAGACTTTCAAGTACTCTCCAGTTATGGACATATCAGAGATTTGAGTCCTCATAAATTTAGTGTGGACATCGAACATGGTTATGCCCCAAAATATGAAATACCGACTGACAAAAAGAAGTTGGTAAAAGATCTTAAAAGTGCTGCTTCATCGGCTGAAGTTATATGGCTCGCATCCGATGAGGACCGCGAAGGAGAAGCTATTGCATGGCATCTGTCTGAGGTCTTAGATATCAAAGATAAGACCGTCAATAGGATTGTTTTTCATGAAATTACAAAACCTGCAATCCAAAATGCAATCCAAAATCCAAGATCAATTAATAATGATTTGGTAGATGCACAACAAGCACGACGAGTATTAGACCGTATAGTTGGTTTTGAGCTTTCTCCGGTCTTATGGAAAAGGATCAAGCCTTCATTATCGGCAGGACGTGTACAATCGGTCGCTGTCCGAATCATCGTGGAAAGAGAGAGAGAGATTGCTGAGTTTAAGACTCAGTCACAATATAAGACCACAGCGCAATTCCTGCTTTCGGACAAGAAAACTATCCTTGAGGCCGAACTCAACCACAAGTTTTCGACAGAAGAGGAGGCTCGACAATATCTTGAATTATGTTCGAAAGGACAATTTAAGGTAAGAGATATTGTAAAGAAGCCCGGCAAACGCAGTCCTGCCGGACCTTTCACAACCTCGACTCTACAGCAAGAGGCAGCTCGTAAGCTGGGATATTCCGTAGCTCAGACCATGCGAATAGCTCAAAAGCTCTATGAGGATGGTCATATCACCTATATGAGAACGGACTCTATGAACCTGTCTGCTTTAGCTATCAATGACCTAAGCAATCTTATCAGGGAACAATATGGCGAGCAGTATCTTCAGGTAAGGAAATACCATCAAAAGGCCAAAGGTGCACAAGAAGCCCACGAAGCTATCCGACCCACTTATGTATCCAAAGAGAAGATCGCCGGCACAGCTCAAGAGAAAAAGTTGTACGACCTGATCAGGAAGCGAACAATTGCTTCACAGATGGCAGATATGCTAACCGAAAGGACCACTATCTACATCGAATCAGAAGGTCTCGACCACCATTTCTCTGCACTCGGAGAGGTGGTATTGTTTAGTGGATTCTATTCTGTGTACAAAGAAGATACCGATGATGATCAGCCACAAGAAGAGAATACAAATCTTCTTCCAAAGGTAGAAATCAACGAAGCTCTGACTCTCAAAGAGGCTAAATCTACAGAGCGTTTTACCCAAAGACCGGCAAGATATACAGAGGCAAGTCTTGTGAAGAAGCTGGAAGAGCTCGGCATTGGCCGCCCATCTACTTATGCTCCGACTATTCAGACTATCCAACAGCGCGAATATGTAATCAAAGGAGACAGAGAAGGCAAAAAACGCAACTATGTACAACTCGAGCTCAAGGATAAACAAATAAACAAGACAGAACTAACCGAGACCTATGGTGCGGACAAAAACAAATTGATTCCTACAGATATTGGCATTGTTGTAAATGATTTTCTTGTAGAACAGTTTGGAGGCATCGTCGATCTGAACTTTACTGCTAAGGTGGAGGATGAGTTTGACCACATTGCAGAAGGTAAACTTCAATGGAATAAAGTTATTGATTCGTTCTACAAAAAGTTTCATCCAAAGGTAGAAGAGGCGGCAAGTATCTCTAAGCAGGAAGAGCGTGTTGGCGAGCGAATCCTTGGTACCGACCCTAAGACCGGACTTCAAGTGTCTGTCCGAATCGGGCGTTATGGCCCTATGGCTCAACTTGGCACGACAGAAGATGAAGACCAAAAGCCCAGATTTGCATCTCTTCCTCAGGGAAAATCAATTGTAACAATCAGTTTGGAAGAGGTATTGGATCTATTTGCGATGCCAAAAGATTTAGGCGAATTTGAAGGCAAGACCATCACAATTGGGATAGGTCGCTTCGGCCCTTATGTGAGACACAACAACAAGTTTGTATCTATTCCCAAAGGGACAGATCCTCTCGATGTCACCTATGAAGAGGCAATCGAGTTAATTAAAAACAAACGAGAGGCAGAAGAAAAGAGCATCATCAAAATCTTTGATGAAGAGCCGGACTTGCAAGTAAGAGTTGGACGCTTTGGTCCATACATCAAATATCAAGGCAGCAATTACAAGATTGCGAAAGGAACAGATGCTCAACAACTTAGCTTAGATGATTGTAAAAAGATTATCGAAGAGGCTCCCAAAAAGAAGTCTCGCGCCAAAAGCTCAAAGACAACGAAATCAAAAAGTTCAAAGAAAGCCACAAAATAAGCGGCATAACAGATAAGTAACCAAGGGTTGTTTCATAAAAATCTAGGTAGTATCCCAAAAAGTGTGTAAAGGAGATTTATCTTTGAGTCAAAATTAATCATTTCCTTTCATTGTTTAGTTCATCCGTCAGGCGGGCATGAAAAACACCGGGGGGATTGGCGTCCGCCC
>NZ_JBHSGO010000094.1:0-2940 GCF_042654485.1 Falsiporphyromonas endometrii
ACAGACAATTCGAAATAATTTCTTTAATTTGTACTTGTGTAAGGTTCATGCTTTTTATCGTTTTTTAGTTTGTAATTTCAAAGATAATAGTCTTGGGTCTTACACACTTTTTTGGGACAGTATCGCAGGAGATTTTATTTGAGGATAAACCATGCCTCCCCCTACAGTGATCATAGAGGAAATATAAATATATCGGTCGATTCAGATAAAGTTGGTATACAATCTCAGTCACCTATCAGCAGAGCGATGATATTTGACATGACCGGGAAACTTGTTGTTATGCAAGACGGAGATAGTCATACGCTGACCATGAATCTTCCGTTGAACAGCTCCGGAGAGTATATCGTCAAAGTACAATTGGCTGACGGAACCGGTACAATAAAGAAACTCCTCAAAAGATAGTCCAAACCCTTCAATGTCTTAGAGGATTAGAAAGATAATCAGTTCAATAATTACTAACTGCGATCTCTTTCTATCGGTATATCTGGGTTGGATAGATACGGATAAAGCCTGTAGAGATGTATTTGCCGTGCATCTTTACAGGCTTTTTGTTGCTTTAGAGCCTCTTATACAAAGACGAGAGGCAGTGGTGGTCATGACAGATGGGTGAATGGGAAGATGCTTAAAAGGAAAATAACAACTACGTTGATGACGATTGTCTCTTGAAGAGACATGGAGTTCTATTGTCATTGCGACAATGGAACTCTATGAATGTTACTCAAATATCTTAGGAGAACGATAAGCTGAAATTTTGTACCAGTTGGTATCATGCTTATACCTTGATACTGCAATAGATGGGCTAATACCAAATTTTTCGGCCTCTTTTGCTATAGTTTTTACGATTTTATAAGGATAAAGACTCTTGCAACCTACCTTTAAAATCTTAGTCCATATGTCTTCTGGAATGAGTGCATTTTTTGCAAACTCATTGGCTTCTTTTTCTCTTGGGTCTTTGGAATACTCTGTTCCTTCAATGGAAATGAATGCCTTTTGAGTGTCAGACAGATGTCGGTCGATATGGCAAAGCTCATGCAGGATATCAAAAGCAAGTTTATCCATATCGTTGTAACGATAGGTCACGGTGATAGTTGGATATCCATTGGCTATTGTAGAATAAGCATCAATCGGTGCCTTGTCCAACTTCTTAACCTCAACTAAAGAGATACCATAGTTCTGAAGGCATTGTTTAATGAGGTTTATATTCATTCTTCTTTGGTTGGCCATGGTGGCAATTTCTTGTGCAGCTTTCAATGCATTCCCTTGTTTATAGCTATTGATAGCTGAAATTTGTGAAATAGCCAGCCAATTGAGAACAAGCCAAGTGAGCATATTTTTCTCATCTATTTCTACTTTTTCACTATGCTTATAGAGGCCTGCCACTTGTAGTTTTTGTTCCTCTATGGTTAGAAGATCAAATGGAAATAAGTTTTTTATCCATTTCACTCTATCAATGACCGTGGTAAAAGGACAATGAAGATGCTTGTACAGATGTTTTAGATTTAGCATTTCAGAGCATCTTTCTTCAAAAGCCAAGGATTCTTTATAATGTACGCGCGCGTGGGAGCATCTTGCTGTAAGCGTTGTTCAGTTTTTATAGATCAAGTTCAAGTATTTACTCTTCGGTATGGTTTTTATAGATCAAGGAGAGCATTTATACGATAATAAATGCGACTGTGCTTTGCTCTAATCAGCCTCAAATAAGCTAAATAATGTAAATTTACTCTCACCTGTTTTACCCCTTAAATCAGCCTTTTTTTTGATCTGAAAGAGGTTTATTCTTCACAGAGCCAAAGAGTGATAGTACGAAACCGTCCTATCTGAATGTTAATATATGTATACGCTCCTTTTTATGGACAAATTAGCGGCATAAAAACGCACTTCAGCCCGCTTTTTTAGGAAGGTCGCGCTAGATGCAATCCATCCTCGCGCGACCTTGAGGGTAACCTCGCGCGAGGTTGCACCTGAAGCAGCGCGACTTCGCATGTCAAGGTCGCGCGAGAACGGATCGAAAGTCGCGCGAGAATAGATTGCTTCTCGCGCGAGCTTATTTGTTAAAATAGCGCATAAAAAAGCCCGTTTCGTACTATAAAACGGGCAAAGTGGGTAAGAAGGTCAGAGACCCCTAACCCCGGAAGTTGTGATTTTGAAGTTGAATGAGGACTGATGGAGCCGCTTTTTGAACGTCCATCAAGATAACAGTATTTAACAAATATACCCCTCTAAAGACGAACTTCCCGGTCCATCGAAAGAGAGCACTCTTGAGATTATGTTTGACAGTTATGAAGCCATTGATTTGACTCTCCATGACAAGACATATCTTACCCTCTTGGAGGAATAGCCCGCCAAGCGATACGAAAATCAAAAGTATGGTAAGTAATATGCTTATCTCCATGGTTCTATATTCAATGTGTGACTAAGATACAAAAAAGGAATCTCTTTATCAATAATCCCTTACCGGGAGACCAACATAAGGATGAAGCCCTAAAGCCTATATATCCATTTGCATTGTCACATATATAATGTACGCGCGCGTAAGGAGCCATGCCGAGTGATCCATTTTCAGTAAGCCATCCTCCATCGCAGTTCCCCAAATACTCATAGAGCTCTCCCGACATCGCCCCCCGGGACACTGTCGATACAATAAAGAAAGAGTGGGAGAGCTCATGAGATCCACCCCAACCACCCCAATGGTTCTTTACCTCTAAGCCCCATAGACCACCGAAACCCACTCCGGACCTCCTTACCCGACCACTCCCTTTTTCCCCTTAATATGGCATTTCACCCCTAATTTCTGTTTTGTTCCCGACAAATACAAAAAATATTTTCCACGCCTAACCGACAAGGATAAAGGCAGTTAAGCCATAATCACCGAGTCATTCACAAAACTTTTTTGTCAAAACATTTGGAGGGGAATGGATAAATGCTCTATCTTTGCACTCG
>NZ_JBHSGO010000095.1:0-3024 GCF_042654485.1 Falsiporphyromonas endometrii
ACCTCCCGATGAGCCTGAATTGACATAGGGGGATACCCCCATTTTAGCGCAAGATGATCAAGTGGGATGCCCCTCTTGAATACTATGCTATGTCCTTCTTCAAAGAAGAACGTTTAGGACACTATTGTTTTTTTCCCCTTTTGTATGGATACATCACTTGATGGCGGAGGAAGATTGCCTTTAAAAGCCTATCTTCCATATACTCCTGCTGCTTCAGGAGATTATGTTTTTGAGTTTAAAGATGATTGTGGTAGAACTCAAACGTTTACATATAATGTTCCACCTCTTGAGCTTACGACTTATGAATACCATCCCGAGTATTTTGAGCCTCGTATTACCAAATCCTTATGTGGAAGAATCCGTATTTACCCTTTTGCCGGAGAAAACTCGGATAAGATCCTGACACTTAATGGTCAGCCTTTTGATAAAACATCTCTATGGATTAGGTATAATGATTATCCTAAGGATGTTAAGAAAGATGACATTACGACCAATGTTATGGCACGATGGAGAGGTGAGGATATGATTGCGATGTACAATGAACAAAATGGTAAAGGTCAAAATATTCCGGCAAAAGATATCTGGATCGAATTGCCGGATACGAAAGGCAAATTAACGATGCAAGTTCTTGCCAAGGGAGTTGATTGGACTGTCTCCGATGAGTATAGCGAATGCTTCGCACCTAAATTGGAGGTGAATTTGGATAATGCTTCACTCTCATACAATCACCATACCTTTGCTTCGTATGCATGTGTAGATCACCTTAGTGGATCTATCCTTATTGAACCGATCAATAATGTTTCTCCGGTTACAATGGAGTTGTATGATAGACGGGGAGGCCAACTATTGGATAAAAAAGAGGGAGTCAACTCTCTTGTGAAATTTACTTTAGGAGATTACTTGAAAAAAACAGGAGGTAAGGTTCAGTTCAGCTATTTTATGCGAATAACCGATCCTGCATGTAACAACTATGTTGAAGAGGTTCTTCCGGTTTATGACCTGTCAAGTTATCGTTTGATAGCTACCACTCCGAATCAGAAGAATATATGCCCCGGGGAAAATCTTACTTTGATTTGTCCGAACTTCGGTGCTAACATGACTTATACATGGACGAGACCCGATGGCGTGGAGATGACAGGTCGTATCGTCACTATTCCGGCAGAGGAGGTCACGCCGGAGCTTTCAGGAGTATTCACAATCTTAGTGACCGGTAAGACTGTGTGCATCGAAAAAGTTGTGTATCAAAAGGAATTCGAACTGTCCATCTCTCCCGACGAATTGTGGTGGAACAAACCCGAAGATGCCAACTGGAACAATATCAACAACTGGTATGACAAGGATGGCAATCCGGCTCATGCTATACCGGCACATTGTACCAATGTCCATATTCCTGCTCACCCGGGAAGTAATAATGATAAGGGAAAAGACATATTCCCGGATCTTGATCCAAAGATTTCCATCCAGGGTGATTTCAGCCTTCCGGAGTGCAACGATATATATTTCCACTACGGATCTAAGCTCGGCAACCCACAAGAGCTGAACTATCATCACGCTTATGTGGACTATAACTTTGGAGTGGTTACACCGGAGGTCCCGGACCAAGGCAAGGCATATAAAGACGAAAATGTCAATTTTCCTCAGGCCAATAACGAGATTATGCATAGGGACAAATGGTATATGCTGGCTGCTCCGCTTCACAATATGTATTCGGCAGATTTTAACCTTGCCGGTTATCCAATGATTTACAGTCGTTACGTTAAGATAAACCAGAGCGAACCACTTACAGATGCCGGCTTCGGAGCATCGTATGCCAAACTCAACAGCCTGTTTTCTTCCGATGAATACGACAAATCGAAGACTATCAATGGAATGGTTGTCAAGGTTGATGGATATAATACATATAGTCCGGGAGAATCCAACCAAAAGAATTTGGATAAACTTAAGGGTATCATACGTATTCCGTATTTCGAAGACAATGATCGCCTCAAAGCCTATCCACTTGAGCAGTATGACCCGGAAACGCATAAATCAAAGGTTTGGTACTTCAATCGTCGTACACTAAAACCACTCAACCGCTACGAAGAGATTGCCCGTACTGAGAAGGCATATCGCTTTGTCTTTGAGACGGAGTATGCCGACGGAAAGAGCGGTGTCAGTATGATTCCTATAAATGGATCTGCGGTCAAAGGATATGCTGCGAGTACCGATAAGATCCATTCGGGAGAATGGTTTATGCTTGGCAACCCGTTTATGTCTCCGATAGACTTTGACAAGTTTTATGAGATCAATAAAGATTACATCGAATCCTACTATTACATTTATGAAGATGGAAGGTGGAAGGTGTATTCCCAAGACAATAAAATAGCGTCGACGTTGGGAAGCGTGATCGAGCCGATGCAGTCCATTCTGTTGAGGAAGAAGGGCGGAAATATGCTTGCCTTCCCCACCTTTGGATCAAAGTCTGTTTTGGTCTCTCCGAATAAGGTACAAGAGAGGTCCCTAAGCAGTCGTGCAGTGGAAGCCGGCAGCTTATATCCCCTTCACATCACGGCAAAAAATAAAGCGGGAGAGACAACAGCGATGCTGGGCATCGGTACCCGGAGCGGCAATCTTCCTGCCTTGTCCAATGATGCCAATACGGATATTCCCGTAGCCTATATTGTCGATCCGGAAAACGGAGAAGCCAATGTATTTCAGAATTGTGAAGACAGCGATGCAGAAGGTTTTACTTTGGGCGTATACACCAAACTGAATGCCCCGGTAGATCTTTATGTGGACAATATAGACAGAAGCCGCTTCAAGATGCTTTTGTTGGAAGACAGATTGACGGGCAAAGTGCAGGATCTGTTGCAAAACCCGCTCTATAGTTTTGTCAATGAGCCGGGATATTCCGGCAGGAGAGGTAGTATCCCAAAAAGTGTGTAAAGGAGGTTTATCTTTGAGTCAAAATTAATCATTTCATTTCATTGTTTTGTTCATCCGTCAGGCGGACATGAAAAACACCGGGGGGATTGGCGTCCGCCC
>NZ_JBHSGO010000096.1:0-3065 GCF_042654485.1 Falsiporphyromonas endometrii
GAAAATTTTAGAAGACTGACGATTGATTATGAGTTTCATGCCGCTACTGCAGAGGCTATGGTTCAACTTGCTTTCTGCAAAATATTGCTTAATAAATTCTCTGAATAATTTTTAAACAGCTTCTAATGACTTCCCCTTTTCTTTGTCAGAAAATCGTTGCGTAAACCCAAATATGTCGATAGAATTTCGGAGCACAACTTAGATCCAAATTTTATAAGCCATTTGGTTCTTTATGACAACACACCCAAATGGTAAGGTGAAATTAAGCTGTTGACAACCATTTTATATGATTAGAAAGCAATGATATATAGTGTATTAAGAGTAATAATTTCTAATAATGGTCATTAGAATCTGCCATCTAACGACAAATTGGGAGGAAAGAGAAGAGAATACAAGTCCTTCGGTTATACTTTGAAGTATTAAACACTATTTCTTGCTTGATACTCAACTACTCAAATGCCCTCATTCAAATACAAAATTATTGCTGTCAGGCAAAACTGGATTTCATATAAATTGCTATTTAACCAAACGATATTACCTATTCTGAGGCATTAGCCTGTAAATCATGCTTAGTTCGCTCGGACAGCCAACCCTTCAATACTTTCAAAAAAGAAAACCATCCATTTAGTCAAACCCTTTGCCCATAAGGCATTCGATTGGATCAAATGCTGATTTATGACTCAATCTTGCAGGTGTTTTTGTCGGACAACCGACTTTAGAATTATTGCTGTTGATAAAACTGTTGTGGCACTTACAGGCTTGAAACCCCTACCTCTAGTGATCACGCCCTAACTAAACGGCATTATTTGTCCTATGGACTTGGCTGTACATCGCACAGAGTTTTCTCGGACAGCCTATTTTGGACCTCAAAGGGGGGCTTATCTTTCAAAATTGAAATGCTCATCCGCATAAATAAGGTATTTGAGAGACTTCAATATGCCCTTATCTACCTCAATCGGAGAGAAATGAAACAAAATATCAAATTCTCGGATTAAGAAACCCTGATCCAATGTTGACTTTTTCCCCTAAGAAAACTTTGTAGCAACAAGGAGACAATGCTATCCTGTATCATATTGATATTCTTTTGCTTATATTATATATGCGTGTGATAAGAACAAATCAAGCTTGTAACTATAATGAGTTCAAATTGCAGTATGCAGTTTGTGCCAAACAGAGCAACGTAGCGCACAAAGTAAATGCAGATAGAGTCTAAACGAGGTCTAAATCGAATTGGCATGACATTTTGGAGTTAGATGTAATAGTTCAGAATAAAAGCACTAAATTTGTGTCTTGATTTGTGCTCGAAACATAAATCCCATAGTTCGACAATGAAGAAGCTAAAGCTAATATATGCATCCATTATCTGTTTGTTTGCAATCTCTTGTATATCTTGCAAACAGACAAAAGACACTGACTATCTAATAAATAGCGGTGAGATATGGGCTACAACATACCATATTACTTACCAAAGTGATACCGCATATACAAAAGAGTTTCAAGATGAGTTTCAAAGATTTAGCAAGTCTCTAAATCCTTTTGACTCGCTTAGCTTGGTGACCCACATCAATCAAAACACGGGATTTGAGACAGATTCGCTGTTTAGAAAGTGTTTTAATCAGGCAATCCAAGTATCAGAGCTTAGCAATGGAGCTTACGATGTGACATGTTCTCCACTTGTGAATGCGTGGGGGTTTGGATTTAAGCATAAAGAAAATATTAACCAACAAAAGGTAGATAGCATACTGAAATTTGTTGGTTACAAGAAAGTCAGAATTGTTGGCAACAAGTTGATCAAGGATGATCCTCGGATAATGCTTGATTTTTCGTCAATAGCAAAAGGTTATTCTGCAGACTGTATTGCAGAAGTCTTAAATAAAAAGAAGGTTAATAATTATTTAGTAGAGATTGGAGGTGAAATAGCATTCAAAGGTTTGAGCCCTCAAGGACAAGAGTGGAGAGTAGGTATCGACAAACCCTCCTCTGACAACAAAGATGGAGACAATGACCTACAGCTGATCATTAGCTTGCCAAAGGAGGCAGGTGGATTGGCGACAAGTGGGAACTACAGAAACTTTTATATAAAAGATGGTAAAAGATATGCCCACACAATTGATCCAACAACCGGATATCCGGTACAAAGAGATGTCCTTAGTGCGACTGTGGTAGCAAAAAGCTCAATGATTGCAGATGCCTTTTCGACAACATTTATGGTTGTAGGAAAAGATAAAGCTGAAGAGATTGCTCGCAAAGCCGGCAATGTTGAGTATATGCTCATATGCTCAGGTGACAACCAGCAAACATATGTAGTCATGAGTCCCGGATTTGAAAAGATGGTCGTACAAGAAGAGGCGCAGTAAACCATAAGCAACCAACCTGAGCCAATCATGGCACAAGTAATTAAAACCTTATTGATCCTATAAATTGATATAGGATAGATTTATCATTATTTGGCTGTATAACAGAATGTTTATAACTTTGCAGCCACGCAAACTAGGAGCAAATACAAAATGCAGCTAGTCAACGAATTAGGAATTAATAAATAATAGAACAATAAATAATATGATTGTAGTACAACTCAAAGAGGGCGAAAATATCGAAAGAGCGCTTAAGAGATTTAAGAGAAAATTTGAACGCACAGGTGCGATTCGTGAACTAAGAAACAGACAAGCGTTTTCTAAACCATCTGTTATCAAAAGAAGAAAGATGGAAAAGGCCAGATATGTAAACGCTCTCAGACAAGCAGAAGAAGAGTAAATTCTTCTTTACTCAATACACAAAGGGGCTGTGCCAACCGCAGTTGGTACATCCCTTTGTTTTATAACAAGCCTAATAGCACACGCTATATACCCGGTCCGGTATAACAATGTGGAGGATTGCACATATGAGGTCAATAACTTATAAGAAGATCCGGTGTAGTTGATAGTTAAAAGACAAATACATGGTAGTATCCCAAAAAGTGTGTAAAGGAGATTTATCTTTGAGTCAAAATTAATCATTTCCTTTCATTGTTTAGTTCATCCGTCAGGCGGGCATGAAAAACACCGGGGGGATTGGCGTCCGCCCGG
>NZ_JBHSGO010000097.1:0-3088 GCF_042654485.1 Falsiporphyromonas endometrii
AAAATTTTAGAAGACTGACGATTGATTATGAGTTTCATGCCGCTACTGCAGAGGCTATGGTTCAACTTGCTTTCTGCAAAATATTGCTTAATAAATTCTCTGAATAATTTTTAAACAGCTTCTAAGATGTCAAGCTTTCGAATCAGTGAAACCAGTCATACAATAAATCATCTATTGAAAGGATCAAAAGATTAATATACAATCACTAACCCCAAAATAACAGATTAAACGAGGCACAAACATCTGACAAAAGTTAAAACCTCTTTGCTCAAAAAAAAAAGATTAATAATTTTACGAAGCGCACTAGTGTACTAAAGATTATAGCAATATTGCTCTTTAACAAGAACATTATGAACTATGTTATTTATCCAATTTAACTTAACAGTGTTATGAACAAAAAAATTACAATTCTTTGTTCTTTGCTATTCATTGGTTTATCAGCTATATCGGCTGCTCCAGTAGGAAAGATTAAAGCAATGCAGATAGCAAACAAATTTTTAGGGCATTCTGCCCGGTTGAGGATGACCTATTCATCTCCGGTAAAAACACTCAACACATCGGATACTCAGAATGGTGATCTCAATTATTACTATGTAATTAACGAAGGTGAAAAAGGAGGTTATGTAATCGTTTCCGGAGATGATCGTGTAAAGCCGGTGTTAGGATTTTCAGAAACAGGTCATCTTTCTACAGAATCTATACAAAACAATCCCTCAATTCGAGCTCTCTTTGATGAGTACGAAAGACAGATGGATTATGCCATAAAAACAATGCCGGACATTCCCTATCAGACCACATTAAGAAGTGCCTCCGACTATGAAATTGAAAGAGCTCCTCTTTTGGGTTACTCACATGATAGGAAAACTAAACTTACTCAACCTATCAGTTGGGGACAAGATTGGCCATTTAATAGATATTGTCCCAATGTAACATACAAAGGGCGTACCTACCCCACTGTTTCAGGATGTGTAGCTACAGCAATATCTACTGTCCTTAGATGGCATCAATGGCCGGATAAGGCTAAAGGTCAAATTTCCTATACTTGGAATAGACAACTTATGTCTCTGGATTTTGACAAAGAAGGCGCTCCGGAAAACAAACCTTATGACTGGGAAAACAATATGCCTTCCGCCGTTACTTCAAGAGGTATCAACAGATCGACTGGTCTCAGATGCACAGAAAAGGAATCTGACAATATAGGTAGACTGCTTCGAGATGTTGGTTATGCTGTTCGTATGAACTATGGACCGGCTCGACTGGGAGGTAGCGGTACCCAAGTATATTATGCGGTCAAACCTTTGGTAAATAATTTCAAGTACAAGGAAACTGTTCGCTGGCAAAGCAGATCCAGTTTTCGCACAAAGGAGGCTTGGATCAATGAACTTAAAGACGAGATGGATAATTATGGTCCGGTCATCTATGCCGGATTCTCCAATGATGGAGGGCATTGCTTTGTTTTGGATGGTTATGCCACAGAAGGGTATGTTCACGTCGATTGGGGATGGAACTATATGGAAAACGGATGGTACGATCTGGATATCCTCGAGCCCGGCAAACAAGGTATTGGAGGTAGTAGTAGCGGATACTCTTATGGCCAACAAATGATTAGATATCTAAAGCCGGATAGAGTGGAGACTCCCGATAATGATAAGGATAAGGATACAGAAGAGGAGGCCGGTTCAGACCTTTATGTTTCAGAAAAGGCTCTTCAATCTGAAGTCAATCAAGCTAAAGATCAGTATATAAGCTTACAGATTGGCAATAATAACAAAACAAAGGGGTTTGTAAACTATCTTTATCTTGCTGCATATAATAAGGACCAAACAATTGTAAAAATAGTTGCCTCTGAATACACAACAGTCTTTGCCCAAAGCAAAAAGCCTATCTCTTTTAATGCTGATTTCTCAAACATTGAAGAGGGGCAATATAACCTTGCCATTGCTTATAAAGACAATAACAACAAGACCATAACTATTCCGGGAGCCGGTACAATCAGAGTTACAAAAGACCCAAATTCTGATACTGATCCAACACCAACGCTTCATGGTTATGACTTGCAAATAATGAACGGAGCACAAGTCTTCGTTGAACAAGGATCAGGAGCTAAATTTAACATCACTATTGCCAACAATGGCGATGTCAATTACAAAGACTATATCAATCTTTATACAGTAGACTCAAATGGCAAGCAGACAAAAATATCAAGTGGTACACTTACTATTGAAAAAGATCAGCGTATTGATTTGACATTCTACTCCAACGACAACTTCAAGACATTGTCTCCGGGCAATTACAATCTAATGGTTAGCTATAAAGCCTCTAATGGCAAAGAAACAGCTATGTGGGCAGACAAAAACACTCGTAACTGGAGTGCCGGAGGAGTTACAATCAAACAAAAAACGACTCCCAAACCGGGAACCGCCAAAAATGACGCCACTCAAATTTCTGTCGGATTCTCACAAAATGGCAAATATTTAGGAAGAGATTATGCAACAATTAGTAAGAGCAGCAATACCTTTAGGGCTCGCTTCTACATGAAATCTGTAAATGGCTACAGAGGAAAAGCACTCTTCTTTATTACAGCCAGTCGTTCCGGACAGCCGATTGACCGAAAACATCAAGTTGAGAAAACAATTATGATGACTCCCAATCAAACAGGATATATCGATATTGATTTTTCTACAGAAGATCTTAATGGATATGTGTATTACGCTGTGGTAGCTTTTAAACCTCAAGGTAGTTATCAGTATAAATTTATTCCAAATAACATTGTATGCTTCTATGTAAGCCAATATGACAATGTATCGTCTACTCAAAATGACGGACCTACAGTAAGTTTAGACGAAGATATGCCTAATAACAATCAGACCATTGAAGCGCCAGAATATAATGACGCAGTAGAAGAAAATAACAATGTAACTTCAACCAAAGATATAGAAGTTGACAGCATAAGCACCTATATCTTGATACTGTCCCAAAAAAGTGTGTAAGACCCAAGACTATTATCTTTGAAAAAATAAAATAAAACAGTAAAACAGTATGGATCTCACACGAGTACAAATTAAAGAAATTATTTCGAATTGTCTGG
>NZ_JBHSGO010000098.1:0-3168 GCF_042654485.1 Falsiporphyromonas endometrii
AAGTTTGCTTTAGCCATTGTTTCTCAGTATAAAGACAAACTTTCCCTACGGAAGAGGTTGTTTAAGGCTGCTTTAAATATGGACTATCTCAAAAAGCTGCTAAAGATTTGATGCGGTTGCCCTGCCTCTTTCTAAAGACATATTTGGGTTTAATGGATATTGAGTACATTTGCACATTAAGAATAAAAATGTGTAGGAGGTAAGTATTCGATTGTACTTTGTCTTTTGCTGATCGAAAAAGATCAATCGAAGAACCATGTTCTAAATTTTGGGCCTCTTAATATAAGATTGTTTATTATGAACTTATTAGACGCAAAATTGTCGCAATACACAGAGCCACAGAAAGCTCAGGCATTAGGTATTTATCCTTATTTCAGGAAGATTGAGAGCGAGCAATCCACTGAAGTAATCATAGACGGTCGCCGAGTTCTTATGTTTGGTTCGAATGCTTATCTGGGATTGACCAACCATCCAAAGCTCAAGCAGGCTGCAATAGAAGCGGTAGAAAAGTACGGGACCGGTTGTGCCGGCAGCAGATTCTTGAATGGTACATTGGACTCTCACCTTGCGCTGGAGAAGCGTTTGGCTGAGTTTGTAGGCAAGGAGGATGCTATAATATTTTCCACTGGTTTTCAGGTCAATTTGGGTGTTGTCTCTTGCTTGACCGGTCGCGAGGATTACATCATTTGGGATGAGCTTAATCATGCTTCAATTATAGAGGGAATGAGATTGTCTTTTAGCCAAAAGCTAAAATTTAGACACAATGATATGGCTTCACTTGAGAAGCGTCTCCAACAGTGTGCGCCCGAGAAAATCAAGCTTATCGTTGTGGATGGCGTTTTCAGTATGGAAGGTGATAGAGCCAATTTGCCTGAAATAGTAAGATTGGCTAAAAAGTACAATGCATCAATCATGGTTGATGAAGCTCATAGCCTTGGTATACTTGGAAAAAATGGAAGTGGTTTGTGTAATGAGACGGGTACGACTGACAATGTTGATCTTGTGATGGGTACCTTCTCAAAAAGTTTTGCTTCGTTAGGAGGATTTGTAGCCGGCAATAAAACTGTGATCAATTATTTGCGTCACCATGCAAGATCTTATATCTTCTCTGCAAGTTGTACTCCTGCTTCCACCGCTGCAGCTAATGCAGCTCTGGATATTATGATTAATGAGCCGGAGAGAAGAGAGCATCTTTGGAATTTGACGCATTATGCTTTGGATCGTTTTCGTTCTTTAGGTTTTGAGATCGGCCATACTACGACACCTATTATACCATTGTTTATTAGAGACAATGAAAAGACATTTACGGTTACTCGAGATGCTTTTGAGGAGGGAGTTTTTGTCAATCCCGTAGTAGCTCCGGCAGTGGCGCCTACTGATACTCTGATTCGTTTTTCCCTTATGGCAACCCATACGATGCAACAGTTAGATGAAGGAATTGACAAGTTATACAAAGTGTTTAGAAAGAATAAGCTCTTATAATAACTGCAAGGGGGGTACGGCACATCAGTCTCAAAAGAATATAAAATAGGAATCATATCACAATGAATACGACAATTATAGGCGTTGCCGGAGGTACTGCATCCGGAAAATCTACGTTAGTTCATAAATTGCAGGAAGTCTTTTTGGAAGAGGATGTGACAATTATTTGTCATGATTATTATTATAAGGCACACAATGAACTACCATTGGAAGAGCGAGCTAAGCTCAATTATGATCATCCCTCTGCTTTTGACACTGATGTTATGATCGAGCATATCAAGCAACTCAAGGAAGGTAAAGATATTGAGCGTCCCGTCTATTCATTTGTTGAGCACAACCGTTTGCCACAGACCGTGGTGGTACATCCTGCAAGAGTCATTATTTTGGATGGTATCTTAATTTTGGAAAATAAGGAGTTGCGAGACTTGATGGATGTCAAAGTTTTTGTTGATACAGCTGCTGATGTCAGACTTGGCAGACGTCTTCTTAGGGATGTACAGGAGCGTGGTCGTTCCGTAGAGTCGGTATTGAATCAATATTTTACGACAGTGAAACCTATGCATGATGATTTTGTTGAGCCTTCCAAACGTTATGCCGACATCATTATCCCGGAAGGTGGTTTCAATTCTGTAGCATTAAGTTTGCTGGTCCAGAATATTCGTTCCCTTGTCAATGTAGAAGATTGATTTCTTAATTAGATGCCTTCACTTTCTATCATTACGATTTGTTTCAATGCAGCGGATTGTATTGAACGTACTCTTCGCTCGGTTAGCAAGCAGACTGACTTATCATTCGAATACCTCATTATTGATGGCGCCTCCAAAGATTGTACTCTTGATATGGTGCGTCAGATATGTCCTTTTGCTCGGATCTATAGTGAACCGGACAATGGTATTTATGATGCAATGAATAAAGGGCTCGTCAAGGCAACCGGTGATTATGTATGGTTTATGAATGCCGGTGATGAGATTTATGACAAAGATACAGTTGCTAAACTGCATCGGATTATCGCCTCCTCTCCAGACGTTATTTATGGTGACACTATGATTAAGGATGATGACGGAAAAGAGCTTGGTTTGAGGCGTCTAAGGCCTCCTAAGGTTTTGAGTTGGAAAAGTTTTTCTAATGGTATGTTGGTTTGTCATCAGTCTTTTATTGCAAGAAGAAGTTTGACTGCAAAGTACGATTTGCGTTATAGATTTTCAGCAGATTTTGATTGGTGTATTAAGGTCTTAAAGAAGTCTCGACATATAGTAAATTCCAATTTAATTCTTTCCGGATATCTCAAAGAGGGGGCTACTACTAACAATCACAAAGCATCATTGAAGGAGCGTTTTGGAATTATGTGTCGCTATTATGGTCTCTTTGTAACTCTCTTTAAACATTTTCTTTTCTTGTTCATAAGGAAAAGGTAGGCTTCTTTTTGTAGCGACTTAATGTCCCCTCCCATAGAAACATGTAGATTGGGCTTAGTATCGCCATGTAGAATGCACTATTAACCTCAATAGGCTTATGATGTATTTTAGATAAATCATTATGTGCCTTATTGTAAGGTCTATTAAGAACAATACTTCGGTAAATTTTTACCGAAAAATTAAAAGTTAAACAATAGAACTGACAAAAGTCGGTTCGAAAACACTAAAGAGATCATTGAAATGTTGTCAAAACGAATGGTTAAGCATGAAG
>NZ_JBHSGO010000099.1:0-3196 GCF_042654485.1 Falsiporphyromonas endometrii
CCCGGGCGGACGCCAATCCCCCCGGTGTTTTTCATGCCCGCCTGACGGATGAACTAAACAATGAAAGGAAATGATTAATTTTGACTCAAAGATAAATCTCCTTTACACACTTTTTGGGATACTACCGAATGTTAAT
Organism: Falsiporphyromonas endometrii; assembly: GCF_042654485.1. Taxonomy (NCBI): domain Bacteria; kingdom Pseudomonadati; phylum Bacteroidota; class Bacteroidia; order Bacteroidales; family Porphyromonadaceae; genus Falsiporphyromonas; species Falsiporphyromonas endometrii. The sequence continues at coordinate 137 of NZ_JBHSGO010000099.1, forward strand.
ATATGTATAGGCTTCATTTTATTGACAAGTTTGAGGCTCAAAAACCCATTTCAGGCTGCTTTTTTTGGAAGGTCGCGCGACTTGCAATCCATTCTCGCGCGACATTGAACTTAAACTCGCGCGAGGTTGCACTTGAAGTAACGCGACTTCGCATGTCAAGGTCGCGCGACAACGGATCGAAAGTCGCGCGAGAATAGATTGCTTGTTGCGCGAGCTTATTTGTTAAAATAGCGCATAAAAAAGCCCGTTTCGTACTAATAAAACGGGCAAAGTCGGCGGAAGGTCAAGTTACCCTAACCCTCGAATTTGAGGTTTTGAGGTTGGATCAGTGTTGTTTTGATAGCTTTTTGAACATCATTTAAGGTAACAATATTTAACGAATATAGGTGCTTCAAAATGAACTTCACAGCCCATGCAAAAAGCCCCAGCTTAAGAATTAACCTGACCGTTGTGATAAGACATATCTTACCCTCTTGGAGGTGCAATCTGCCAAGCGAAATAATCATCAAAAGTATGGTAAGTATTATGCTTATTTCCATGGTTATATGTTCTTTATGATTGACTAAGATACTAAAAAGGAATCTTTTTTGCAATGACACTCCCCTTGGATTAAGAGAGAAAAATGAAAAGGAGTCGATAGTTTGTTGCCGTACAACTCAGAAAAGAGGGGTCTCCACTGTGTTTTTATTGTCAGTGAAGACCCCTTGTTTAGCACTTTTGTAAGTTTGTGCTGAGGTTGATTTGATCTATTAATTACATTCCTCTTCCTCCTCCTTGCTGTCCGCCTATACCTTGAGAGGAATCGTTGTTTTGCATAATATCATCATTTTCGATTGTGCGAACGGTGCGTTTGATCTGTGATTTTAAGCTGCCAAATCGATATGATAGGTTGAGTGAAAATGTTCGTCCGGGATATCGGATATCTGTGATAGATATAGCTTGTCCGTTGTCTGTTGTCCTCGTGTATTTAATATTTTCTCTAAATGGATTACTTACAATCATTGACACAGTGAGTTTCTGATTGAAGAAGGCCTTTGATACACTGTAATTATCGTAGTACATGGTGCTATACTTTGTTTGAAGTGTGTTTGCACCTTTGTAGAATCCTCCATTTATATTGATAAACCAATCATTTTTGAGTGTTATCATTGCTCCAATCCATGTTGAACTACCCCATGAATTAATCTCCTTTTTTAGTTCTTTGGATTCCCATTGATTGTAATTAACTGAAAAATTGGTAATTAGTCTAAGCCAGCTTGTTGCAGACCAGTTGATAAATCCATTGAATCCCGGGTTCTTTTTCTTAGCAATATTGTCAAATGTGGAATACTGCACTCCATTTTTTCCTTGGATGTAATGAGCTTGAATCCCATTGTTGGCGAAAGAGTAGTAGGCACTAAGTGTTGTGATCACCTTTGGGAGAAATAGATTATAGCTAAGAGTCACTGTATGATACTTTTCTGGTTTGAGCTTTGGATTACCTTTTTTTATAAGGTAGTTTGATTCTATCTTTTCATAAGGATTGAGCATATCAATATTAGGTCTATTGATCCTAAAATTGTAATTCACCTTAATTTGTTGCTGTTGTGTGGGCTTCCAATCTAAAGTTACTTCAGGTATCCAATCGAAATAACTCTTCCCGAAATTTTCTTTGGTATTATTGGAATATTCGACATTGAGCTTTCCTATCTCACCTCTTACCCCTGTCTTTACAGACCAGTTGTTCATCTTGTAGCTATATGCAAGATAGGCAGAATATATATTGTATGAGTGTAGAAACTTCGATCCATTCATATCTATAAGAGAAGTTGGAGTTTTGTTCCATGAATTGCTTTCTTCGTCGAAATATTTATTGTTCGGTTCCGATGTTGATCGTCTGTAAATATATTTGGTACCCGCTTCTATAATGCTACTACTTTTGATCGGTCTAACATAATCTACTTGCAATGAGTGTTCATTCATCCCGGCATCAATCTTATTCCATGTCTTACTATCTTTTGAGGTGTTGTTGATTGGATCTGAAGTAGATAGGAAGTATTTTTGATCGCTACTATTGGGCGTATAGTTGTATCTGTAGCTAAAAGTTAGTAGCTCTCCCTGAAGGTCTGTACTGTGTTGATAGTCCAACCCTGTTGAGACTGATCCATAAGTTCCGTTGACTTTGTTGTAGGTTTTATTTAAGCCTATAAGTGTTGGCTCTTCTTGACCTCTCAAAGAAAAGGATTTTGTTTCCCCATTCGATTCGAATAGAGCCTTTCCAGGTCTTAGATTGGTGTTAATTGTCAAAAGGTTTTTCTTGTCAATCTCGTAAGACATCAAGATATTGCCATAGAGGCCGAGGTACTTGTTGTCAGCTGTCATGGCTTCACCACTCATGATGCCGGTGGAGTAATTGCGATAGTTGACATATGTATCCATATTCTTTTGTGAACCCATATAGCCTACGAGGTTTGTAGATAGTCCAAACTTGCCCTTTTTGAGTGCAAGATATAATGACGAATTGAGTCCGAGAGGGTAGGATGCATTAAGAGAAATATTTCCTGTCACTCCATCTCCGGTTTGTGTGTCCGTAACAATATTTAAGATGGCTCCAACACCTTCTGCATCATATTTAACGCCCGGGTCAGTTATCACTTCTACCTTTTTGATTGTGGAAGCGGGGATTGAGCGAAGTACAATCTGCGGGTCTTGATCCATAATTGGATTGGGCTTCCCATTGATATATATCTTATAGTTAGAAGATCCTTTGATTTGAATATTGCCTTGTCCATCAACTGTCACAAGAGGTACCTTTCTCAACATCTCAAGAAGGCTTTTCCCTCTCGATTCTTTATCCTCTTTCAGATTATAGGCAAGACGATCTATCTCCATCTTTACAAGTGGTTTGGAGTAGACAACTTTGAGCTCATCGAGTTGAGTTGTTTCATCATCTCTAAGAAGCTGTTTAAAAATTATTCAGAGAATTTATTAAGCAATATTTTGCAGAAAGCAAGTTGAACCATAGCCTCTGCAGTAGCGGCATGAAACTCATAATCAATCGTCAGTCTTCTAAAATTTTCC
>NZ_JBHSGO010000100.1:0-3207 GCF_042654485.1 Falsiporphyromonas endometrii
AAAATTTTAGAAGACTGACGATTGATTATGAGTTTCATGCCGCTACTGCAGAGGCTATGGTTCAACTTGCTTTCTGCAAAATATTGCTTAATAAATTCTCTGAATAATTTTTAAACAGCTTCTAATGCTATATGTTGATATATGAAATAGCTCAAAGATAAAAATTGATGCGATTTATCTTGTTTACTTACAAACTGATTTTAGTATCATTTCGTAAGACAATATCCATTCTTATCTCTTTTTATCTTTCCGGCATCAACCAATAAGGTAATTGCTCTTGAAAGAGAAGGTCTCGCCACACCAAGAATTAATGATGCTTCTTGAATATTCAGTATGTATTTATGTCTATTTAGATATGAGATGATTCGCTCAGTGAGAGAAAGCAAAGCAAACTCATTAAACTTTCGACTTAAGAAAACACTTCGATCAGAGATATGTCTTATAAAGTTTAGTAATAGTGTCTGATTGTCATGAAGAAGGTCAAGAAATGTTGCTTTGGCAATAGAACAAATTGTCACCTCTTCTTCTACGTAAAGTGTCACCGGGAATCTATTATCACTGCTATACATAAATGCCGCAGCTAATACTTCGGGCGCTCTTAATACCTCCACCGTTATCTCCTTCCCTTCTTCACCTATCATCTTTGCAGACAAAGATCCGGAGCAAAGCAACATCAATGACTTGCATTTTTCATTTTGAATGGCCACGATGTCGCCCTTATTGTATGATGTGAGACGACATGGGACCAGTTTTTCTAAAGCCTCGAAGTCTTCTATTCCACATCCTTGAAACAGGGAAAAACTCTGCATGTCATAAATACAACCCATACCTCTACTCTATTTATTTTCTTGGAATATTGCTTTTGAAACTACAGTCTCTTATTGATTGTAGAACAAATCAAAAATATCTTCATTAAATATCTTCTGACATGTAACATATGTTACCAAATAATGGGATCGTCCCATCTACCTTTGCCAAAGATAAAATAATTGGAATCAGTAATACAAGATAAAAGATAGATATGGAACAGAATCAGATGTTTTGTTATCAGTGTCAGGAAACCGCCAATGGCAAAGCGTGTATTCTAAAAGGAATATGTGGAAAAAATAGTGCAACTTCTGCATCGATGGATTTGCTCCTTTTTTCAGTTAGAGCTATATCAATTGTGGCAGATGCTTTACGCAACAATGGAGTTGCGATTACGGATAAAGTAAATCATTTCATTACAGATGCTTTGTTTACAACTATTACAAATGCCAACTTTGATGAAAAAAGTATCATAAAGAAGTTTGAACAAGGGCTTTCTTTGCGTGATAAGCTAAAGTTAGAAGCCAACAAACATAACATCTCACTTCCTATAATTGATGAATTGGATTGGAATGGATCTTTTACTGAATATGACCAAAAAGCAAAAGAGGTTGGAGTATTAAGAGAGAAAGATATCAATTTGAGATCTCTAAAAGAACTCATTTTGTATGGACTAAAAGGAATGGCAGCGTACTTAGAGCATGCAATGCGTCTTGGATATGATGATTATTCAATTCATGCCTTTATTCAGCACACAATCAAGGTAATGACTGTAGATAAAGTCTCAATGCAGTCTTTGTTAGAGCTAACTATTCAAACCGGAGAATATGGTGTGAAAGTAATGGCATTGTTGGATCAGGCCAATACAAATCAATATGGTCATCCTCGAGTCACTTCTGTCAATATTGGCGTTGGTGATAGGCCGGGCATATTGATAAGTGGACATGATTTGCATGATATGGAGCAACTTTTGAAACAAACAGAGGGAACAGGTGTCGATGTCTATACTCATGGCGAAATGTTGCCGGCAAACTATTATCCTAAGTTCAAGAGGTTTAAGCATTTTATTGGAAATTATGGCAACGCTTGGTGGAAACAGAGGGAAGAGTTTTCGAAGTTCAATGGTCCAATTTTATTTACCACAAACTGCATCGTTCCACCTACAGAAAGAGATGACTATAAGGATAGAATCTTTACAAGCAATGCTACCGGATTTCCCGGATGTCGCCATATCTTATCGGACAAAGATGGTCACAAAGACTATTCGGAAATAATCGAACTGGCAAAACATTGCAAAGCTCCTACCGAAATTGAAACCGGTACTATTGTTGGAGGTTTTGCCCACCATCAAGTCTTCCAACTTCTTGACAAAGTGGTTGCAGCTGTAAAGGATGGTTCGATAAAGAGATTTATTGTTATGGCCGGGTGCGATGGAAGGATGCGTGGAAGGAGCTATTATACGGAATTTGCAGAGAAGTTGCCCAAAGATTGTGTCATATTAACTGCGGGATGTGCCAAATATCGTTATAATAAATTGCCACTTGGAGATATTGCCGGTATTCCTCGAGTTTTGGATGCAGGACAGTGCAATGACAGCTATTCGCTTGCTGTGATTGCAATGAAGCTCAAAGAGGTTTTTGCTCTGAATGACATCAATGACTTGCCCATATCTTACAACATAGCTTGGTATGAACAAAAAGCAGTGATTGTCTTATTGGCACTGCTATCTCTTGGTGTAAAAAACATCCACCTCGGTCCATCCTTGCCTGCATTCTTATCACCTGATATTGCCACGATTTTGATTGAAGAGTTTGGTATAGCCGGTATCAATACTGTGGAAGAAGATATGAAGATCTTTGGTCTATAAAACACCCCTTTTAACCCCCAAAAAACGATCGCTATCAAAGAGCTAAAACTCAATGATAGCGATTGTTCTTTACAAATGAGTTAATCTGCTACGAATGTAATTTTGATACAGCCCAGTGTTGTCAAAAGTTATCTTACATCAACTCAAAATGATTGTCTCCACTAATCAATTGCACCTACCGATCTTATCCATTACGTCAAAGCTCAAGTTGACGATCTCATATAATTGCATTGAGGTTACAAAAAGACAAAAAAAGAAGCCCGTCATCTCGGATAAGATGATGAGCTTCTTTTAATCTTGAGGTTGACTTCGATCGGATTTCCCTTATATTGAACTGTTTTTAGTTGGTAAACACCAGGGAGTTTCCGTCGGCATCGACATCGATTCTGACGGGTCGGTCCGCATTGACTTTTCCGCTCAGGACAGCCTTGCTCAATTCGTTGAGCACTTCCCTCTGGATGACTCTTTTGACCGGTCTGGCTCCAAACTCCGGATTGAAGCCTTTGTCGGCAATCCGGTCGACGGCGGCATCG
>NZ_JBHSGO010000101.1:0-3250 GCF_042654485.1 Falsiporphyromonas endometrii
ACAGACAATTCGAAATAATTTCTTTAATTTGTACTCGTGTAAGATTCATACGGTTTATCGTTTTATTTTGTTTTTTTCAAAGATAACAGTCTTGAGTCTTACACACTTTTTCGGGACAGTATCCACCCTCTGCCTCTTTTCTTTCTTCTCGGACGGCCATAATGAGGTGTTTTGTCATCTGATTGCTCTGAGATATACCGGCTCTTCTTTGCTTGATTATTTTGCTTACTTCTATTTTTCTTCTTTGATGCGGGCGGCATGGCGTTGTCAAAAGAGGCTCTTCTTTGGGAACTAAAAAACAGCTTCTCTATCAAGTCTTTTCGACCGATCCGCATAAGCTCTCTCTGTATCTTGGGAGCTTCTGATGCTTTGTACCAGAAAAAGAATTGACTTTGTGCCATCTTTTCACGATCTGTTTTGGCTGTGTATACCGGTTGAAGCGAATATGGGTCATAGCCTGTATAATAGATCTCTGTAGCCAAAGTCATCGGAGTCGGGGTAAAGTCCTGTACCTGCTCCAATCTAAAACCAAGTTGCTTGGTAAGCACTGCCAATTCTGCCATATCCTCCTCTGTACATCCCGGATGCGACGATATGAAGTATGGGATAATCTGTTGCTTAAGCCCGGCCTCTCGATTGACCTTCTCAAAGAAATCCTTAAACTCATAAAAGAGCTTAAAAGAGGGCTTTCTCATCCATTGAAGCACCTTATCTGATGTATGTTCGGGTGCCACCTTCAACCTTCCACTCACATGGTATTTTACAAGATCTTCGGCATAGGTAAGAGCTGCCTCCCGAAGTTTGCTATCCTTATACTTTTCGAGCAAAAGGTCATATCTGACACCACTTCCGATAAAGCTTTTTTTAATGCCCGGCATCGCATCTATTTTTCTAAGTAGATTGGTAAGCGGGGCATGATCTGCATTTAGATTGGGACATACACGAGGGTGGATACACGAAGGCCTTGAGCACTTGGCACAAACAGACTGATCCCTGCCTCTCATCTTATACATATTGGCAGAAGGTCCTCCGACATCGCTCAAATAGCCTTTGAAGTCCTCCATCTCAACAATCTGCCGAACCTCCTTCAAAATAGATTCTTCACTTCTGGAAGCCACAAACTTGCCTTGATGTGCCGAGATGGTACAGAATGCACATCCTCCAAAGCAGCCCCGATGAGCATTGACACTAAATTTGATCATCTCATAAGCAGCCAATTTTTTGCCTCTATATCTTGGATGAGGCAACCTTGTATATGGCAAATCAAAACTACGGTCTATCTGCTCCTCTGTCATGGGAGGAAATGGAGGATTGACCACGACATACTCATTGCCGACTGCTTGTAAGATACGACGAGCTTTGTAACGATTGCTCTGAATTTCTACATGCTTAAAATTCTCCGCATGCTTCTTCTTCGATTTGATACAATCCTCAAAAGAATGTAATACAAGATCATCATCTTCAGAGATAGTAATATCTTCCTTACGTCTAAGGTATGCAGTCTGGCGAATATCGGTAAGATCGGAAATCTTTCGCCCTTTCCGAAGTTCAGAGATAATCTCTTCAAATGGCTGCTCTCCCATCCCATAAATCAAAAGGTCTGCCTTTGCATCTACCAATATACTTGGACGAAGGGCATCTTGCCAATAGTCATAATGTGCCACACGCCTGAGACTCGGCTCGACACCACCCAATATAATGGGGACATCCGGATAGACTTTGCGAATACATTCAGTATAAACAATAGAAGGATACTCAGGCCTCAAATCAATACGACCATCAGGAGTATAGGCATCCTCCGAACGCAAACGCTTGCGAGCAGTATATTTATTGACCATAGAGTCCATCGCTCCGGGAGAAACACCAAAAAAGAGACGAGGCTTTCCCAGCTTCTTAAAATCTCTCAAATCATCACGCCAATTAGGCTGTGCTACAATGGCAACCTTAAGCCCCAACGACTCCAAAAAACGGCCGATGACTGCTGCACCAAAAGCCGGATGATCGACATATGCGTCTCCGGAGAAGAGTATCACATCACACTCCTCCCAGCCTCGCTCTTTCATCTCCTTACGGCTTGTTGGCAAAAATTGAGGTTGCCTACCATTATCTTTTTGCATATAATCTTACTTCTACCTTCAGAAGGGCCATTACAAAGAGAGGCATCTTCTGAAACAATCTTCAAAATCCCGATGGCTAATTAGCTTCTCAGCATCTTTAACATCTTCAAACAGACCATATATAGCAGAACCGGAACCGGACATCAGGCTAAAAAATGCGCCATTCTGTATAAGAATATCTTTAATATTTCTCAAGCGCGGATATTCTTCAAACACAACATTTTCAAAATCATTTGTAAGCCACTTGGAAGCATCCTCAAAATGGCCATCACGCAGCAGTTGCAGTACTTCAATAGGCAAACCTTCACGCTGCTCTCCTCTATCAAAACCAAGCGCAGCATAAGCTTTTGGAGTTGAGACATCTATCGGAGGTCTTACCACAAGTACGCTACACCCACTGAGGGATAAATTGGGAAGAGGCTCCAACTCCTCTCCGATACCTGTGGCCAGAGCAGCGCTATTCAAAAGGAAAAACGGACAATCTGCACCCAATGATAAAGCAATTTTGCTCAACTCGTCTTGCGAAAGATTTAGATTATAGATTTCATTGAGCAGGTTTAGCGTAAATGCCCCATCACTGGAACCTCCCCCCAGACCTGCCATCGAAGGAATATGCTTATCCAAGGCAATCGTGGTTGGAGGCACCATATCATCCCCAAGACGATTTCTCAAAGACTTAAGAGCTTTGATTACCAGATTGTTGGGATCATCGACATAACCTCGACCACTGATATACAAGTGATCTCTTTGGTCTCGTGAAGGAGCAACTTCCAAAACATCACATAGAGGTAAGGGATAAAATATGGTCTGCAATGTATGATAGCCATCCATTCGTCGTCCGGTCACTCGAAGACCAAGATTAAGCTTAGCATTGGGATATAGTAGCATATTGTTATGTCTTTTAATCTTTGGTCACTGCCAATAGCAATGAACTGTTTTTACTTGACAAAGGTAAGACTTTGAATGATGCAACTCAGTACAATTGTCCAAACAAGTTTACTATATCAACAATACTTCGGTAAATTTTTACCGAAAAATTAAAAGTTAAACAATAGAACTGACAAAAGTCGGTTCGAAAACACTAAAGAGATCATTGAAATGTTGTCAAAACGAATGGTTAAGCATGAAGAAAT
>NZ_JBHSGO010000102.1:0-3269 GCF_042654485.1 Falsiporphyromonas endometrii
TGCCGGTAAAAAAACTTTAAAACTGGCGCTGGCGCTAAAACACAGACCTGCTTTTTTAGCCCTCTGGAAACGAGCCAGAGATCCTAATATTTCAATCTAATAATATTTCTAACGACAAATCTGGGTTCAATTTTGAAAGATAAGCCCACCCTTTTGGACTCTAAAGTCGGATGTCCGACAAAAACACCTGCAAGATTGGTCATAAATATTTGATCCAAGCCAATGCCTTATGAGACAAAGGGTTTGCCTAAATGGATGGTTTTTCCTTTTTGAATGTATTGAAAGGTAAGTTGACCGATAAAACTAAGCATGATTTACAGGCTAATGCCTCAAAACAGGTAATATCGTTTGGTTAGAGAGCAATCGAGATAACTGTTTATATAAAGTCCAAGTCTGCCGGGCTGCCAAAACTTTAACAACAGCAGTAATAAAGAAAAACATTTCCTAATGACGGTCATTAGGATCTGCCATCTAACGACAAATCTGAGTTTATAGAAAAATAATACGACACAAAACTTCCGAAAAGGATCAGAATAAGAGCATTGTGGAAGGTAAATGAAATATTATCTTTAATTTTGCAATTCAAACAACTACTTATACATCACAATGTAAGCAGTGCAAGCAAACTATATGGTAGATGACAATTATGTTGCGATAAATAGTAGAAATGGTTAATTAAAAATTATCAATAGCCTTCCATTAAGATTATTGGTAACTTTGAGATGGTTAAGAAGCTATTTAAATTTATTGTATGGTAATGCAAGAGGCTTTTCTGAAAATATTAAATGATAAACTAACAGAATCGAAATCTGAGGCAACCTTCCTTGCTTAAATTTGTTCCGAACTGTTTATATAACTTCAGACTAAAAGTTTCAAAGCAAATTAGACGAATGATATATGGAAAAATCTACGCACAACAAACTAATACTCGTAAATATTACCGGTGATGATCGGCCCGGTGTAACAGCCCAACTCATGGGAGTGTTGGCCAAGCACAATGCATTTGTTTTGGATATCGGTCAAGCGGATATCCACAATCATCTTAACCTCGGAATATTATTCCAAACTTGTGATGAATGCTCCGGTAATCTCCTCAAAGATCTATTATTCAAAGGGTATGAACTGGATGTCCAGATTCGTTTTACTCCCATTGAAGAGGACGAATATACACGATGGGTAGAAGCTCAAGGAAAGAACAGATATATCATCACTATTGTGGCACGCAAAATCACGGCCGAAATGATACAAGCCATTGCGGAAGAAAGTGCTCAACAAGGGCTCAATATTGACTCCATTAAGCGTCTTACCGGTCGTATTCCACTCAAAGAAACGCAGAGACGACCTCTTGCAAGTGTGGAATTTTCGATGAGAGGAACGCCCAAAGACAAGGAGGCTCTTCAGCAAGCATATCTTGACTCTTCTGCTCGACTTAATATGGACATCTCTTTCCAAAGAGAGTCTATGTTTAGACGAATGAGAAGACTTATCTGCTTCGATATGGATTCAACCCTTATTCAGACAGAATGTATAGACGAGTTGGCCATAAAAGCAGGTGTGGGAGATGAAGTAAAAGCCATAACTGAAAGTGCCATGAGAGGCGAGATTGACTTTACAGAGAGCTTCAGAAGACGAGTAGCACTCCTCAAAGGGTTGGATGTATCTGTCATGCAAGGTATAGCTGAGAATCTTCCAATTACAGAAGGGGCAGGCCGGTTGCTTCGTACGCTAAAGATGATTGGATTTAAGATTGCAGTCTTATCAGGTGGATTCACCTTCTTTGGTAATTACCTTAAGGGAAAATTCCCGATCGACTATGTTTATGCTAACGAACTCGAAGTAGAAGACGGCAAATTGACCGGAAGATATTTGGGAGATGTGGTTGATGGCAGACGAAAAGCTGAACTATTGAGGCTTATAGCACAAGTTGAAGGAGTCGATCTTATGCAGACTGTAGCTGTAGGAGATGGAGCCAACGACCTGCCAATGCTCTCTATAGCCGGTCTTGGAATAGCTTTCCATGCAAAGCCAAAAGTAAAGGTTGAGGCAAGACAAGCGATAAGTACCGTTGGGTTAGATGGGATACTATATTTCTTGGGTTACAAAGATTCTCATATTGAAGAAGATCCACAAGCAACGCCGACCATCGAGGCAGGAGAAGTAAGTGGAATGTGGAATACGGGCAAATAAGCAAATAGAATTAATAAGACTATAAAACAACAATTAAACAGCAATAAAATGGTAAGACATATCGTTATGTTCGCACTGGATGGATTTCCCACCCCGGGAGATAAACAGAGACATCTCTTGCGAATCAAAACCAGTTTGGAAATGCTTCCATCACAAATAGAAAGACTCAACAAGCTCAAAGTGTATCTCAATATAAATGAGAAAGAAGAGTATGATTTCGTCATCGAAGCTGAGCTTAATTGCATGGATTGTGTAAAAGCATATCAAGAAGATCCTCTTCATCAACGCATCATCAATGATTTTGTAAAGCCTTATCTTAAGAAAAGAGCTTGTGTCGATTACGTCATCGATTAAAAGAGTAAAATAAAACAGCAAAAGAAGGGGATGTGTCGAGTCGTGACACATCCCCTTCTCGCTTAATATCCAAATAAGACAATAAAAGAGATAGCATTTATAAATATTACTGTGAAAGTTGGAAGGGCTTCCTTTAGGGTACTTAATCGCTTTATTTATGCGGTTAAGTTCTTCTTTTTTAAAAGTAGGCCTCTGCCTTTGAAGACCAAAGCCGGCTGTCCAATAAAAGTGTCTCAATTTGAGATTTAGATTTGCTTCTACAATATTAGAAGCCTTGTATGAGAAAGCGTTTTTAATATCAAGTCGATTCTCTCGTCTCCTAATCCGCTGAAAGAACGTCTGTCTGCCAAAAGCTAAGCACATGAACAAGCTAAGTGGACAAAACAGATGACAGCAAATGATTAGAGTACGATTTCAAAAGTAGTTTTTATCCCAGATTTGTCGTTAGAAGGCAGATTCTAATGACCGTCATTAGGAATTATTCCTCTTAATACATTATATATCATCGTTTTATAATCTTATAAAATAATTCTTGTCTACTAAATTTCTCCATTATCTTGGTGCGATGTGATAAAGGAGAAAAGAGCTTTGAATATTTGAATGGATACTGTCCCGAAAAAGTGTGTAAGACCCAAGACTGTTATCTTTGAAAAAATAAAATAAAACAGTAAAACAGTATGGATCTCACACAAGTACAAATTAAAGAAATTATTTCGAATTGTCTGTCA
>NZ_JBHSGO010000103.1:0-3289 GCF_042654485.1 Falsiporphyromonas endometrii
TCCATAACTTTAATTGTTTGATAATCATAAAGTTACAAATAATAAATCAACTAACCTACTGATATTCAATATATTAACACCTTGTATAAGATTGTTTTTCAATTAAATTTAAACAGCTTCTAAGATTACGGTACTGAGAAAAGAAATTAACTATATAGGTGATCAGTACGATCCGATTAAGATTTATGTCTATAAAAAGGGAGAACAAATTTATATGCAAAGAGAAGATGGACCAATCAATCCGGTCCATGTCCCATCCCTACAAAAAGATGATGAACTTCCTCTTAATCTGAAAATCCTTCTCCAAGAAACAGGAAACAAGCAAGTTGAGGCCGTATTATTACTAAAATCCATAGAAGATTTATCAAAAGACAAACTTTACCATTATGAGATCGTATTCAAATACAAAAGTGATCCAGTGCAGACTATTCCATATACATACAGCGAACGCTTTGGATGTTTAGGCTATTCTTTCTATCCCGAAGGAAGACATTTTTCAATCCAATGGCGACCTCGTGTTGCGTTATCAAAGATTCTGGAGACTATGAATATTACTTAAGAGCTTTTGTCGATAACGATAATAATGTATCCCTTACAGATTGGTGGAAAAGCACCCCATTCTATCGGGATAACAAAAGCTATGATATGGTGTATTATGAACCAGCCTCCACAAATCAATCTCAAGAATTTGACGATATATCAATAAATCAAAATTGCATCTGTTCAGAAGGAAAAACTATCCTACTATATAGTTTTGATGGTAAACTGCTTACTTTTTCTGACAATCGTTTGGATTACTCATTCCTATCAAAAGGCAATTATATTGTTTTGATCAACAATCAACATAACCACACATATAAAACAATAAAGATTCAAAAGGACTAAAAGTTACTTTTATGAATTGAGAACAAAGCTGAGGAAGATTAAGCTGTTAGATATCTCTTACAATCATTTTCCATATTAAAAGAATATTTCTAATGTGTGTTTATCACAAACCATATTAATAAATTCATTAGATATCATAGAACAATCTTAGGTCAAAAGATTGTACATTTGCATCCACTCAAAGATGAGGATTTAAATAAAAGGTCGTAATGTCATAGAATATGGTAAGCAACAAACTTCATCACTTCGAAGGTATATGATATAAAATATATCTCCTTTCCATTTTAGACCCTGTCCGTTCCAACAGACACTCATATTTCACCAATGGCTTAGATGTTGTTTATAATGAGTGCAATATCACATCATTAAATCCATTCTCATTTGACATATTTGGCACAGACATCACATCTTATCGGTAAAGTATCAATAGATTGCCAAATTAAACTTGATGATATGAAACAGAATTTTATCATTCGGAAAAGCAACCTGCAAGATCTTCCAACTATTATGAAAATGGTAGATGCGGCAAGAAACTTCATGATAGACAATGGCAATCCAACCCAATGGCCTATTGGAAGTCCTTCAGAAGAGCAAATCAAAGAAGATATAGACAAAAGACAGAGTTATATTGTAGAATTGAATGGGGCAAGTGAAGCCACATTTTGTTGTCAGGTGGGAGACGACCCCACTTACAGTCTGATCGAAGAGGGTGAATGGCCCGACCAACTTCCCTATGTGACAATTCATCGTATGGCAAGTTTTGGACATGTCTCCGGCATGGGTAATCTAATCTTTGAATGGGCCCAAAATAATTATCCTGTCATTAGATGTGACACCCATAGGGATAATAAAAAGATGCAAGAGATCCTTCTTAACAATGGATTTAGATATTGCGGTATAATATATGTGCATAATGGTACCCAGAGATTGGCATACCAATGGAACAAGAAATAAGTATAAATAAAATGAGAATTGACTTAGCCACATCAGCATTGCAGCTACCTGCATATTTTAAAGAAGATAGACAGCAAACAATTATTGTCGTAGATGTATTAAGAGCATCCACCACGATCACAACCGCTATCTATAACGGTGCAAAAGAAATGATAGTTGTTGAAAAACTCCAAGAAGCAATGGATTATGCCGAGAAGGGATACCTTGTTGGAGCAGAAAGAAAAGCCCTGAGATGCGACTTTGCTCGTTTTGGCAATTCTCCATACGAATACCAACCTGAGATTGTCCATGACAAAACATTGGTATTTACAACTACAAATGGGACAAAATGCATTGAACGAGCTTTTAGCATAGGTGCAAAGAAGGTTTATATAGGCGGTATTATCAATCTTGAGCAAGCTACAAATCAACTTTTAAGAGACAACAATGATATTATTGTCTTAGCTGCCGGATGGAACGACACCATAGGTTTAGAAGACTGTATCTATGCCGGAGCAATTGCTGAAAAGCTAATTCAAAAAGGTGCCATAATTGAAATGAGTGATGGCACGTTTGCTATGAGAGAGCTTTGGCAAATCCATGGACAAAACGATCAAGATCTTATCAAGTATATTGCCAATACAGAACACTACAAAAGAATGAAAAAAGCCGGTGTGGTAGGAGATGTTCCCTACTGCCTTACTCAAAATGACAAGATGCCTTTCCTTGAAGTGAGAAAAGAAATGGGGAAATACCTATGCAGAATGTAAGGATCAGCAAGTTATAATTGATTAAGATTTGTGTGAAACCCGGTAATATCATTAGACTTTTTTTGAAGAACAATACAATCTGATTTGCCATCATAATGTTCTAAGACTTCTCCGGGATTAACTATTATTTTTGGTGAATGTTTTGCACAGTTAAATAACTTTTATACCTTTGACAGTGTAATACTAAACTATTACACCATACAACAACTATAACACAGTACAATCATGGTCAAAGGAAACTACTTTACATTCATCACAACAGTCCTGATAACTATTTTGTTATCAACAAATTACACATTTGCACAAAACAATCAAAAGATTACCATCAGTGGATGTGTTGCGGACAAACAAGATAACAAACCTGTAGCATTTGCAACAGTTTCTATCTCATTTATAGAGAACAACAAAGAGGAACTATACGGACAAGTAACCGATCAAAATGGCTGTTTTAAGATAGCTGTTCCACTAAAAAGCAAGTACACTATTGACGCTAACTTTGTGGGCAAGAAATTTGATAAAATGACCGTGTCACCTCAAGCCGGAGACAAATCTATTAAGCTTGGAACCATCTATCTTAGAAGCTGTTTAAATTTAATTGAAAAACAATCTTATATAAGGCATTAATATATTGAATATCAGTAGGTTAGTTGATTTATTATTTGTAACTTTATGATTATCAAACAATTAAAGTTATGGAACAA
>NZ_JBHSGO010000104.1:0-3316 GCF_042654485.1 Falsiporphyromonas endometrii
AAAACCCGACGTGCCCAGTGCCAATGGAAGTTCAGCGAACTCCTCACTGCCCCATTCCCCAACAAGCTTGATTCCTACGGCCTTCTTAAGATTCGAAGGAATGTCAGTTGCAGAAATAACAACATCTGCAGATTCAGCAAATAAAGATGAGTAAGGAGACAATAAGCATAGAAGGCAAATCCATATACTTACTATTCTTTTCATACTAACTTAAAATATTAATGGCGATGTCAAGAGAATCGACATCGCCACTCAGTTTTTTTTATAAAATTACTTTTTCGACTTGTGATTGTTCATTTGAAACAGCTTTAATAATTAAGATATCATGCTTCATGTTAGAGAAATTCAGAATATCACCCGAATTCAATCCTGATGCACGATATAGAATTCTTCCATCTCCAGAATAGATGTTTAAAAGATCCACTTTATCTCCAATCATAATACTCAATCCTTCAATTCTAAATAAATCGGAAGAAACAATATTTGAAACTGACACATTGACTTTGTCTTGTGGACATTCAATTTCTGTCGGCTTCTTAAAAACACTTGTCTTTAATTCCTCAGGATCAGAAGTCCCATCAACTAGCATTCCACCTCGGTTAGATCCCCATCCATAGGCTTTACCATTTTCATCTAGGACGATTGTAAACGCTAGTCCTGTAGCCATTTGTTTAAATCTTATACCTGATTTAATAGAAGGAGAAGTTGGAACAGTAACTGGAGGAAGTACTTTTGTTGACCCAAATAAATAACCCTTACCATTTCCCAATGCATAGTCGGCCAAAGATCCCCATCCGAATATCTGTGTAATCTCGTCTCCCTCACCAACACCGATCATTGTAGTTTCTCCATAACCGCCAATAAAAATAATTGGTTGGTCTATCAAATCCAACTTCTTAAACTCATTGAATGTGTCAAACTCTCCTTCAGGAGAATATCCTTTGAAACCTAAGAGATTTCTACCATCATTATAACCTGCTGAATACCATGTTCCATCCTTTTTCTTTGCATATGACCTTAGCTCAACACAACTAATATCAATCCAATCATTATCTGATCCTACTCTTGTAGGCTTCATTACTACTGTGTTATCCTTGATTCCAAGGCCAAGTGATCCTGTCATGTTTGAGCCCCAAGCCCAGAGCGATCCATCAGTTTTTATAGCTAAAATAGTACCCTGTCCAGATGCAACTTTTAACCAATCATTATCTGATCCTATCTGCACCGGTGTTGTTTTAGCTTTTTTATCAGGATCCAAGATTCCACTTTCATTATCTCCCCATCCCCACAAGGTTCCATCAGTTTTTATAGCAAAACCATTATAACCCCAGAATCTACTAGCAGTAACATACTTCCAATCATTATCCTCGCCGATTCGCGTTAGCACCTTGTTTTTTCTAAGTTCATTACCAGTTCCCTGCAATGACTTTTCATTAGAACCCACAGCCCACATTGAACCGTCATTCTTTATAAAAAATGCCGCACTTCTACCGCCAGCAGCAAAAACCCAATCATGATCATGACTCATCAATTGGATAACACCTGTCCTTTCACCTGCTTCAGGCACTCCAAGTTCTCCATCAGCATTCCATCCCGCACTCCAAAGAGTACTGTCGTCTCTTATAAAGTACGATGAAGTGTTAGCAGATGCAATCTGGCTAAATACATGTGTTTTTTGCTGAGCATAAGTGACCATTCCAAATAAAGTCAAAGCTCCAACTAAAAGAATAGTTTTTAATGTTTTCATATTGGTTATTTTTTTAGAGTGAATAACATTCTTATTTAATTAATTGATTAAAAATCTTTTGATATAGTCTTTTCCACTAATTGATTTTAGAAGCAGAATATATGATCCGCCCGGAAGAACAATATTGCAAACATTATCTTCCATGACAGATCTAGTCACTAATTGACCAACAGTATTGAATACCATAACTTCTTTATAATCACTATTGGAGGTAGAAATAGCAACATTATCGCCAACAATTTTGACACTTACATCTTCCTCTGATAAAGGAGTAGACACCGCCAATACATCTTTTCCCTGACTGTCAAGGATAGGACATATCATAAGGGATGCCCCCATGGGAGCTCCAAATTGATTAATAGGATACAGATATTCTCCATTGGTATCAGAATTATTAAATCTGACAAACGAGTTGTGAGACAGTTTATTGTACACATCTGAATCACTCATTTCTTTTCCTTTGAGATCCATCAACATAATAAAATCTTCTTTTGTTGGATCACTACTAAATCCTTCTATTGAAATAAATATCATAGGCTTCCCATACATGCTAATTGGTCTGTCAAATGAAAAATGTGCTATAGCTCCGTCTTTTAGAGGCACTTCATTAGGGTTAAAAGACCTAATGTTCGAAAAATAACACTCAGCATATTCAATAGGAATATTATTAAGTTTAAAGTCTCCATTTACTTCACCAGGCATCCATACCCTTAAGATAAGTTTTGCTTCTTTTTCATATTTTTCAGGCTTCTTGAATAAATACACGTTTACACCTGTCATGTAAGACTCCTCTTGCGAAATCATATAAAGATTTCCGTAACCATATATACCACTACTATTTGTTCCTCCAAGATACCCTGCAAAAGTACCATCTTTACCTGACAGTTGAAGCGCTCCAAGCTCATATGTTTTTCCTCTTTCAGACATATCAACAGGTGCAATCTCAGCTTTTCCGCCAACCAACAACGATCCTAATGCTTGGTATGACTTATCAGAATCATAGTTCAATCTAGGAAATGAATACAACGCTTCTTCTTGATATTCTACTTCAAGATAATTATCATCACTAGAAGTTTTTGGCTTTCCCCCTAGAGACTCCCAACTATTTACAAATGAAGGATCAATATTCAATTGATAGCGTATGGGCTTATTAATAGCAGCCCAATACCTAACACCCTTATTAGAACTATTAAAAGACAAATAATTACAGTAAGGTATCCCAACTTTCTTCGCATCAATAGTTCCAAGCCAACTCAATGCAACTGGATACTGATAAGGTTGATCAACAGAACCAGTCGCCCTAAGATCCGGCTCCTTAAATTCTGACAAAAGAACACTATCAACTTTTGACGACAACAATAATTTATCCGATTGAGCATACCCCAATATAGGAGCATAGACAACAGAAAAAAACAAAAGAATTTTTTTTAATTTCATACAAATTATACAATACTTCGGTAAATTTTTACCGAAAAATTAAAAGTTAAACAATAGAACTGACAAAAGTCGGTTCGAAAACACTAAAGAGATCATTGAAATGTTGTCAAAACGAATGGTTAAGCATGAAGA
>NZ_JBHSGO010000105.1:0-3449 GCF_042654485.1 Falsiporphyromonas endometrii
ACATAACTATTTGTTTACCATAAAGATAACTGTTATTCATGATATGGAAAAGACTTATATAAAGAAAGTTGAAACTTTTTTCAAAAAACAGAAAGGGCTGCGCCAAATGGAATTTTGACACAGCCCCCTTTTTATATGATAAATCTGCATCAGGGAAGCCTGTCCAAAGAAAAATGATATCATGTACAAAAAAGCGGGGATATGTAACAAATGCCACATATCCCCGCAATCATGACTGATAGAGTTGTAAATTGTTATTTCTTTATGATTTTCTGTTCAATGTTTTGACCATTGATATCTATTATCACAACATAAGTTGCCGGGGTTAGATTGTCTAATACAATTTTTTGTCCCGGGCATACATGATTAAGCTTTTTTACTACTTGTCCGTTTAAGTTATAGATATTTATGGAAGATGCATCTTCTTTTCCTCTGAAATATGTATAATCATCAATAATGGATGGATAGAGAGATGCTCTATTTGTTTTTTCTATTATTCCGGCATCCATCGTATTTGCATCATATATTGGCTCAATCTCATAATTGCCTTTTCCCTCCGTATTTTCTTCATCTTTATATGACAGTTGTTCAGCACCGACAGTTGCAAGTAGATGGCCATCTTTCTTAACATTGTACCCTTCAATGATTGGAGATGGAGCAAGACTTCTACCAACATACTCTGTTTCATAAACCGGTGTTTCAAACTTTCTGGGAGAGTTAGCAACAAACAATTTCATTGCCATATAGCAGCCATTGACAGTTGGGGTCTTAGAACCCTCTTTATAGGGGTCTCTCATATTCTGAAGTTCTTCGATATATTCACCTTTATCATAATCAGAATCCAACATCTTAAAATCTGTGAGAAGCATATGTGCTGATTGTCTGTTGGATAAGCTATTTTGAGAACCTTCGAAATATGTAAGACTTGGTCTTGCTGTGTTTAGTGCAGCAAATCCCACAATCAATGTGTTGTCGGGATCTAATCTTAGTGGTTTGTCCAAAACAACTGTCTTCCAATTCCCTACTTCATTCTCAGAGACAGCAAATTCCTGCATTACGACATCAGATACTCCGCCTTTTTGTCTTAAGATATATTCATAGGCAGCTCGTATCCACATCTTTTTACCTACCTGAGTTTTGTCAGGGATAAAGCTAATCTGCTTTAAGAATAGAGGCTCTGCTACTTTACCATCGATCTCTTTGAAAGTTGCACCCATATTCCAACGTTCCACATAAATAGTTTTATCCTGTTGCTTACGTTGACCTTCTTGCAAGTCGCCTCCAAATGGTCTATTATTGAATGGCCACATAATTGCTTCTGCCATTTCGAATGTCTGCATTTTTGAGTTAGATGCATCCAGGCCCAGTTTAGACCATTCTTGCACAAACTCCGGTGTATGCCAACTTACTAAAGTTGCATTACCATCCTTTTTTACCTGATCCGGTGCAAATGGTTTTACCTTTCTTGGTTGCATTGCCATTGCATGATCAGAAAGATAAGATACTACTCCACCCTGATCTTCAGGGAAATGATAACTTACCCGTATTTGATAATCAGCCGATCTTGCACCAAGTTCAGATAATTTAGCAGTATTATCTGTATAGTTTTCCCGAGTTCCATCCACAGTGGCAATTTCTTTTCCATTGCGGATAATAGTATATTTCACATTGTCTTTTCCAAGTGTCTTAAGCGCAAAGTCTGTGTTTTTGGCAGGCTTCCAAAAAATCTTAAACTCGGACTCATTACTACCGGGAAGGGCATAAAGTTCAGTTACAGGATAAACAGGTCTAAATTGTCCCCTATATGTTCCTTCTAATGTTTCTGCCTGCCTCTTGCCTACCGGATCCAAAAAGTCACCAAATTTCTCTTCAAAATGATCCCAATGGTATGAAAGGCGTCCATAAAATTGTTGTCCATCGCCTCCTCCGGTAAGTGTACCAACAACTAATTTATTCTCTTGTGAAAACAATGAGCTGCCCGATGATCCACCTTCTGTATCACCTTCATTAAAAGAAAATGTAAAATGTGCATCTTGCGTACCAAGAGGATTTGTCCAAACGGCCGGCACAATTCCCTCCTCGTCATCAGCATGTAAAATAGAAATCTTCTTAACGTCTCCGGCCGGATGATGGATACCAACGACCCCTTTTAAATCAACTTGATTATCTTTATCTGAATGTGATCGACGATCCCAACCATTGTAAAATACACGATAGGATGCCGGTATTTCCTTATTTAGTTTGAGTAAAAGGCCGTCAGAATCTCCATCAATGGGAGTAAAGGCAAGTTTACGACATCCAACCATTGTCTTTACGAGCGCATCATTGCTTGTACCGCTATTGGCACATCCAGGCTTCTCGAAATGAAAGTAAAATTGCCATTGATCAAGAAGATCGTCTGTAGGCTCAAAGTAATCCCTGAGGCCTGAACAATGAGCCGCAGAAATGATAATAGGGCTAAAATCTTTGGCTGTATTATTCAGAAGGTCGCCTGAGCAGCTAAAGATTGTACCATCTTTATCAACTATCACCATTTTGCACACACCGGCTTTCTGATCCTGCCAATCGTCTCCTTGAGGACAGTTGATATTAATCTCCTTTGCGAATTGTGAAGCATCTTCTGCATCAGAATAGCTATATCCTGAGCGGGCAAAATGCATAATTCCATTAATATGAAGAGAAGGAAGCTCTCCCTTAGCATTTGGCTCATATTCCAATACCAACTGATCTCCTAAAATAGGAGTAGTAGAAAATGATCCTCCTTCCGAATGTGTTGCTGTTGTATACGCACCATGTACTATTTCACCCGAAGGACTATAAATGAATAGACGAGATCCTTGGGGCAAATAAAAATCGCTATAGGTCAATCCTATTTCTTTGGCTCCTTCAGAACGAATAAGCAGGCGATAGACTGTTTGCCCATTTTCTAATTTTATCTTTTTTGCCTCCGAAGCAAAATCCAAATCTGCATGAGTAACCACGCCTAATGCAAATGGGGATGCTTGTGTTCGCGTTAGCCAGTCTTGACGGCTCAAGAAGTCATCTAAATTGGTCCTAACAGCAAAAGATCGTACATCAGCCGTTTGAGCTGATCGTAGCGTGTTTCCGAATTTCAAACTTAAAGGTTGTCCACCAAATGACTGCTGTCCATAAGCAGTGGTTGCATTACTACACAAAGTGAGTGCAGATGCAAATGAAATTAGTAATTTGTAAGAATGTCTCATTAATAATGTTTGTATGGAATTATAATAGACAAATGTAAGTAATATTATTTCAAAATAACACGAATTAGGAATATATTAGTACATAATTATACCATATATCATGAGAATGTTGCACGAATAATAGCCTTATTGTATTTCATATACTGCTGATTATCAGTATATTTGTATATGTTTAACGAGTAAAATACTGCTGAGATATGTCCATCAAAAGCACTTCTAATGACA
>NZ_JBHSGO010000106.1:0-3534 GCF_042654485.1 Falsiporphyromonas endometrii
TATAGAATGGTATAACAATAAAAGAATAAAACTGAGGTTAAAAGGAATGAGCCCGGTAAAATACCGAGCTCATTATAGACAATTATAACGTTTAATTTAACGTCCAACTTTTGGGGGGCACTTCACTTTTATCAGATCACCCTCAAATATTATAGGTTATCAAAAAAAAGATTTACTTGGCGTAGCTTACAGATCTGGTTTCTCTGATTACAGTGATCTTAACCTGTCCCGGATAGGTCAATTCTTCCTGTATCTTCCTTGCTATCTCGTTGGATAGTGTCTGTATAGATGCATCATCCGTATTATCAGCACCGACAATAACCCTAAGCTCTCTACCGGCTTGAATAGCATAAGTCTTGACAACACCCGGATAGGACATGGCAAGCTGTTCCAAATTCTTAAGACGCTTGATATAAGCCTCTACAATCTCACGCCTTGCACCCGGTCTGGCTCCGGATATAGCATCACAAACCTGTACAATAGGTGCTATCAAAGAGGTCATCTCTACCTCATCATGGTGAGCCCCTACAGCATTACAAACATCTGGTTTCTCTTTGTACTTTTCGCAAAGTTTCATACCAAGTAATGCGTGTGGCAATTCCGGCTCATCATCAGGCACCTTACCTATATCGTGCAACAGACCTGCTCTTTTTGCTTTCTTCGGATTAAGCCCCAGCTCTGAAGCCATGATAGCACATAGATTAGCGGTCTCTCTTGAGTGCTGCAAGAGGTTTTGACCATAAGAAGATCTATATTTCATCTTACCAACCAATCTGATCAATTCCGGATGCAATCCATGAATACCAAGATCGATCATGGTTCTCTTACCGGTCTCAATTACTTCATCTTCTATCTGCTTACGCACTTTAGCCACGACCTCCTCAATTCGAGCAGGATGAATACGACCATCCTGAACCAACTGGTGCAATGCAAGACGAGCAATCTCTCTTCTTACAGGATCAAATCCGGATAAAACAATAGCCTCCGGAGTATCATCCACAATGATTTCAATACCGGTAGCTGCCTCAAGCGCTCTGATATTCCTACCCTCACGCCCAATGATACGTCCCTTGATTTCATCATTGTCAATATGGAAAACAGTAACGGAGTTTTCGATAGCTGTCTCGGTAGCAAGTCGTTGAATAGACTGTACCACAATCTTCTTTGCCTCCATATTGGCAGTCATCTTAGCCTCTTCGATAATGTCATTGACATAGCAAGAAGCTTCATTGCGAGCCTCCTCTTTTAGACTGTCTACCAATGCCAGTTTGGCCTCCTCTGCCGAAAGACCGGAGATTGCCTCCAATTGAACCTTCTGCTGTTTGTGAAGCTCTTCGAGTTCAGTTTGTTTAACCTCCACAACCCCAAGTTGAGCATTAAGGTTTTCACGTATAACATCAAGTTCCTGAGCCTTTTTAGACATCTCATCTTGACGCTGATTCAGACCCCTCTCTCTATTTTTGAGCCTATTTTCAGCTTGTTGAAGTTTAGAAGTCCTTTGATTAACTTGCTTTTCAAGGTCCGATTTCAACTGCATAAACTTCTCTTTAACCTCGAGAAGCTTCTTTTGTTTGATTACTTCCGATTCTCTCTCTGCTTCAGAGAGCATTGATTCGGCCTTATTTTTGAGCACATAGTTTTGAAACAATATGGCGCCCACGACACCTATTGCCATTGTTACTATGCAAATCAATATTGTAATACCTATTCCCATCGCTATATTATTTCATTCGTTTAATAATCAATCATTAATAGCATTATACTACATCCAAGAAATGCTTTGTAGCCGATAGGGAAGAAAAGGGATAAGCCAATAATTAGTCTTTATGCTTTGACAAAAACGATTCGACCTCTCTATTGAGTCGCTGTACCATATCCATGATAGGCTCTGTATCGTTTGCCATACGTTTCTTATATAAATAATAAGCCCTGTCCACTGCAGCAACAGCTAAAGGGGTGTTCGAATCATGCTTGGTCAAATCCGGATAATTGGCCATATATTCAGATATTCTTGCATTGAGCTCTGCAACAGCATTGCGGTATCCGGGTTCTTCCTCTGGCACCACTGCCAATGGAATTGAAATCCCTTGAACAACAAGAGTTATATTCTGTAATCTTTGTTCCAAATCCATCATTCAGATTCTAACAAGCTAATACACTTGTCTATATCGCTTATCAATGCCTCAACTTTCTTTGAGGTCTGATCAACTTCTTCCGGGCTAGTAGCTATATTCTTGGCGTTAAGCAATGCATTCATCTGTTTGCACTCTTGCGCCCTCTCTGCCTGCTCAACTTTAAGTGCCTGTAAGGTCTTATCCAGTTGGCTTTTAAGATCTTCAATTAGATCATCTTGTTGTCGTACGATCCCCATCAGGCGATGCATATTCTCTTCCAATCTGATCACTTCTAATTGCTCCTTTGGCGTCATAGCACTCAGCTTTCTTTCTACAAAGTTATATTAAAGTTGCGTAATTCTCTTATTTTCTGACAATGTTGTTCCACTTTTCTATTCAATGATTATCTCTTTAGAAGCAGTCAAGAAACAAATTCGTAACTGCTTTCCACACAGATTGGACTACAAAGAAGCCTTAAATGTTCTTCGATGAATAGGTGTAAAACCATGTTCCTTAATTGCCAACTTATGTTCTTTAGTAGGATAACCCATATTTCTATCCCATCCATAGTTAGGATATTTTTGTGCCATATCTATCATATACTCATCTCTATATGTCTTGGCCAAAATAGAAGCCGCTGCAATGGGCATTAGTTTGGCATCCCCCTTTATGACACAAAAGTGCTCAATGTCGGGATATGGGTCAAAGCGATTGCCATCTATAAGAAGTCTCTCGGGAAGGATTGGTAATTGCTCTATAGCTCGATGCATGGCCAAGAATGAGGCTCTCAAAATATTTATCTCATCTATTTCTTCCGGAGAAACACTGGCAACAGCATAGGCATAAGCCTCCTGCTCGATGATTTCTCTTAAGGCATTTCGCTTCAACGGAGATAGCTTCTTAGAATCGTTGATATCTTCATTTTTGAAGTCCGGAGGAAGAACAACGGCAGCGGCAAAAACAGGTCCGGCCAAACAACCTCTCCCGGCTTCATCACAGCCGCATTCAATCTTCAAATCATCCAAATATCTTAGTTGCATAGTCTACAATAATATTATCTCCAAAACATCTTCCATCCTCAATATATCATTAGAAAGAGGTTGCATTTAGAAGTCTTTGAGTGTTGTAAAATAAATAATAAAAGTTCTGAATCTAATTCTCCCAACATTTCTTAATGGCTTTGCATCTACTATAACTCTGCATATTTCACAAACAATTCTTTTTCATCATCTGAAGGCCCCAACACTCAGCAAGCAAGAATCTTGCCAAATAAAGATAGAAAGGGCCTAACAACCAGGGCAACCGCATCAAAATAGGCTTATCTTTGGGTTATGGATATACAAGATTATTTTTCTAATGTAGAAGATCCACGTGTAGTGGGTCGTTGCAAGCATAAGTTAAGCGATATTCTAGTTATAGC
>NZ_JBHSGO010000107.1:0-3549 GCF_042654485.1 Falsiporphyromonas endometrii
CGGGCGGACGCCAATCCCCCCGGTGTTTTTCATGCCCGCCTGACGGATGAACTAAACAATGAAAGGAAATGATTAATTTTGACTCAAAGATAAATCTCCTTTACACACTTTTTGGGATACTACCCATAATGGTGTTTTTAACAGAGTTCTTTTATTTATATAAGCCTTTTTCTTAATGATGATACATTGCATTATTTATCTCTTGATCTTCTTTGATTGTTCTGTACTATTCCTTTGCATACGCCTTTGCAAGAGAAATTCTTATCCCTTCGCATAGTCGCAGTGTTTCTTGGCTTCTTCTATTATCTTATTCTTGTAATGTCTTGTTATATGTCGTCTAAGCGGTATTCCATAGGTCAAGTCATATTTTGGTAATGGATCGTATTAAGTATAAGTATCAATCAGAAATAGAGAGCCGAAAATCTCGATTGTGACCTTCGGGGCTCCGATTCTTTTATAGTTATGATGCTGCTTAGATATTAGCCTATGTATAAAGAGGCTTGAGAATAGTAGATTGGCCATATCTTATGCCTCTTTCTGAATGAAGCGACATTGCATTATTTCGTTCTTGGTCTTTTATGATCGTTCTGTATTATTCCTTTGCATGCAGTCTTTGCATGGGGGAATCGTCTTTGTTGCTTCGATTCCAGTTAGGCTTTGCTCCCTTGATGCATGACTCATCTTTATATCATCAAGATCAGATTTCTTTTTACTGCTGTTGGTAAACTGGATTTCATATAAATCCAGACTTGTCGCTAGATGGCAGATTTTAATGACCGTCATTAGGAATTATTTCTCTTAATGCATTATATATCATCGTTTTATAATCTTATAAAATGATTCTTGTCTACTGAATTTTTCCACCATTCTGGTGAGATGTGATAAAGGGCAAAAGGGCTTTGAATATTTGAATGTATGTGATACTTCGATGTTCTATCGACATTTTGGTGTTCATTAGAAAGAGGCTTAAGCACAGTGACTGAATTGCCATATGCTTAAGCCTCTTTTACTATTAGTGATTGAGGTTGGTTTTAGCCTCTCAATCTGTCTTCAAATGCAGACAGGGCAGCTTTGGCACCTTCGCCCATTGCTATGACGATTTGCTTATAGGGAACTGTTGTACAGTCTCCTGCAGCATATATCCCCTTTGTTTTTGTTCTGCAGGATTCGTCTACTACGATTTCTCCTCTTGCATTTGTTTCTACAAGATCTTTGACAATGGATGTGTTGGCTGCTAAACCTATTTGTACGAAAACACCATCTATGTCTAAAGTCTTATCCTTTTTGGTCTCTCTGTCTGTTAAAACAATACCCTTTACTTTCGCGCCGTCGCCAATTATTTCTTTGGTTGCCGTACTTAGTATGATATCGATATTGTCTGTTGCTTTTGCCTTCTTCTGCAGTACTTCATCTGCCTTTAAAGTGTCGAGAAATTCTACAACCGTCACATGGCTGCATATTCCCGCTAAGTCGAGAGCTGCCTCCATACCGGAGTTGCCTCCTCCTATCACTGCTACCTTTTTGTCTTTGAAGAAGGGACCATCACAGTGAGCACAATATGCTACACCATTTCCCGTGTATTCTTTTTCGCCCGGAACTCCAAGCTTTCTCCAAAAAGCCCCTGTTGCTACAATCATCTTTGGAGCTTTGAACACTTCTCCGGAAGATGCCTTGACTATAGAGATTTCTCCCTCTTGAGTAATTGATTCTACCGTTCTTGCTTCAAAAAGAGATATCTCATTAGCTTCAATATGGGCTTTGAGGCTTCCAGCCAGTTCGCTTCCTGTTGTATATGGTATAGATATCATATTTTCTATACCCACAGTTTCATTGACTTGTCCTCCAACTTTTTCTGCAATCATAGCTACCTTTAGCCCTTTTCGTGCTGAATAGATTGCTGCTGCACTTCCGGAAGGACCTCCGCCAACAACTAAAACATCAAACTCTTGAGGTTCATAGCTCTTTGTTGTTTCTTCTGATGAGCCAAATTCCGCCTCTAATTTATTGAGCAGTGTCGCCATATCACCACGTCCTACATGAATAACCTTATCGTTGGCTATCACGGTAGGAACTGATGCAATACCAAGTTTGTCGACCTCTTCTTGAAATAGAGCTCCATCTATCATGGTATGGCTAATGAGAGAATTGTGGAGGGCAAAAAGATTGAGTGTCTGTACGACATCCGGGCAGTTTGTACAACTGAGTGAAACGTATGTCTTAAGCTCAATGGGGCCCTTGATGCGTCCTATTCGATCCAATACAGCTGCATCAGGAATGTTTTTACCAATGCCATCTGCATTTAGGACTGCTAATAGAAACGAAGTAAACTCATGTCCTCCGGGAATACCGGCAAAGGTTATACCTTGGGGTTGTCCATTTACAAGAAGCTCTATACCAAATGTAGGTTCATCAACCATTTCAACTTTTATACGATCTGAAGTAGATGCTAATTCCTGCATCATTTCACTTGCCTCTGCAAAAGCAGGGTGTGAAGTTGAGGCCTTTATTCTAAATGTATATTGTTTCTTTAGGGAAGAAAACAAGGATGCAACTTGTGCTAAGGTGTCTTTATCTAACATAGTTTTTGTTTTAATGCCTCTAAGGCGGTTATAATAATATTACCTGATCAGATATTGAGGAGTCATTTAGATCTCTTTTATCAATTACATATAGTCCTCTGCTAAGTTCTTCGTGAATCCAATAAGTCTAAATCTATCTGTTACTAACAATACATTGTGGCTATATCGACTATTATCCGATCTAATGCTTTTGGTAATTATATACAAAGGGCTCACGACAAAAGTTTGACATGCCGAGAGCCCTCTATAAAGTATTATCAAAATACTGACAAATGGTCAGTGATGATTATTCAAAGGTCTTGTGGAAAAGAATCATTCCTTTGTGCAACAAATAAAATTCTTTCACGATATCATCAAATCTTACCTACAAGATCGATGCTCGGCTTCAATGTCTTTTGGCCTTCTCTCCACTTTGCCGGACATACTTCGCCATCATGAGATGCAACAAATTGGGCTGCTTTGATCTTGCGAAGGATCTCTTCTGCATCACGACCAACACTATTGTCATTCAATTCAACAATCTTGATGACGCCTTCCGGATTTACTACGAAAGAGCCACGATAAGCCATCTGGTCTTCTTCAATCAAAATACCAAGATTGCGTGTCAGCTGACCGGTAGGATCTGCGAGCATAGGATATTTGACCTTCTTGATGGCTTCAGATGTGTCTGCCCATGCTTTGTGTACAAAATGAGTGTCGCAGCTGCAAGAATATACTTCAACGCCAATCTTCTTAAACTCTTCGTATTTCTCGGCAAGGTCTTCCAACTCGGTAGGACAAACAAATGTAAAGTCGCCGGGATAGAATACAATAAGAGACCATTTACCCTTGAGATCTTCATTTGTGATACTGTCCCAAAAAAGTGTGTAAGACCCAAGACTATTATCTTTGAAATTACAAACTAAAAAACGATAAAAAGCATGAACCTTACACAAGTACAAATTAAAGAAATTATTTCGAATTGTCTGTC
>NZ_JBHSGO010000108.1:0-3691 GCF_042654485.1 Falsiporphyromonas endometrii
TCTGTTTTAGGAGTTCCTGTGAGTCCAATGGTAGCTCCCATCCAAAAATTGGCTGCTTAAACTCCAAAAATGAGGGGTTGCTAAAAAATTAGAGGCTGAATCATTACGAATAATGACACAGCCCCTTGAGAAATAGTTTATTTTTGTCCAATAACTGTAACGGTTATTTAGGACTAGTCATGCTTATTTGTTTGTACTATATTGTAATATGATGATATACAGTGTATTACATTGTATTTTTAAGGGCTTTGTGAAATCTCTGTACCGGATGAGACCGGAATTTGTCAAGAATATCATTCTTTTTCCTGTTTTTTCTCTGCTTTTGGCACACAAGTTGCTTTAGATATAATTGGAAGCTCAGAAAATCCTCACGAGGACTGAAAAGTTTCTACCGAAAACGATAATTAATAAACCTAAAAAGATAAAGACAATGAATATAAAACCTTTGGCAGACCGAGTACTTGTTAGACCGGCTGCAGCAGAAGAAAAAACAATTGGTGGAATTATTATTCCTGATTCAGCAAAGGAAAAGCCTTTGAAAGGCGAAGTGTTGGCTGTGGGCAACGGCACCAAGGATGAAGAAATGGTCCTTAAAGCCGGTGATATGATCCTCTATGGCAAGTATGCAGGTACAGAAATAGAGGTGGAAAATGAAAAGCTTATCATAATGCGTCAGTCAGACGTCCTTGCTACATTATAATTTGTCTAAAATAAATACACATACAGAAATGGCTAAAGAAATAAAATTCGATATGGATGCTCGTCAGCTCCTTAAGAAAGGTGTAGACGAACTAGCAAATGCAGTAAAAGTAACATTAGGCCCCAAAGGTCGTAATGTAATTCTAGATAAGAAATTCGGTGCTCCTCACATTACAAAGGACGGTGTTTCGGTTGCAAAAGAAATAGAACTTGAAAATGCTTATGAAAATGTAGGTGCACAACTCGTTAAGGAAGTTGCATCTAAGACAAACGATGATGCAGGTGATGGTACTACTACAGCTACTATTCTTGCTCAAAGCATTATCAATGTTGGTCTTAAGAATGTAACAGCCGGAGCCAATCCAATGGATTTGAAGCATGGTATCGACAAGGCTGTCGCTGCTGTTGTTGAAGATATAAAGAAGCAGGCTGTAGAGGTTGGTGACGATTTCGAAAAGATCGAGCATGTTGCTAAAATCTCTGCAAATGGAGATGAACAGATTGGTAAGTTGATTGCGGATGCAATGCGTCGTGTCAAGAAGGAAGGTGTTATTACCGTTGAAGAAGCCAAGGGTACTGAAACGACGGTTGACGTTGTTGAGGGAATGCAGTTTGACAGAGGCTATATCTCTCCTTACTTTGTGACAAATACAGAGAAGATGCTGGTTGAAATGGAAAATCCATATATCCTTATCTTCGACAAGAAGATCTCTGTGCTTAAGGATATCATCAACATCTTGGAAGAAGCTCTCAAGACAGGCCGTCCACTCCTTATTATTGCTGAGGACATTGAAAGTGAAGCTTTGGCTACTCTTGTCGTTAACAGACTTAGAGGCAGCTTGAAGATATGCGCTGTGAAGGCTCCGGGCTTTGGTGACAGACGTAAAGCTATGCTTGAAGATATTGCAACATTGACAGGCGGTGTAGTCATTAGTGAAGAAACAGGTCTGAAGCTGGAGTCTGCAACTCTTGAAATGCTTGGTACAGCAGAAAAGGTAACGGTAGACAAGGACAATACAACTATTGTTAACGGTGCAGGCGACAAGGCCCGCATTGCTGATAGAGTGGCTCAGATCAAGGCTCAGATTGAGAATACTACAAGCGACTATGACCGTGAAAAGCTTCAGGAAAGATTGGCTAAGCTTTCCGGTGGTGTTGCTGTTCTTTATGTCGGTGCAGCTTCAGAAGTTGAGATGAAGGAAAAGAAAGATCGTGTAGACGACGCTCTTTCTGCTACTCGTGCCGCAATTGCTGAAGGTACAGTTCCGGGTGGAGGTACGGCTTATATCCGTGCTATTAAGGCTCTTGAAAAACTTGAAGGCATCAATACTGATGAGACTACAGGTATCAATATCGTTAAGCGTGCCATCGAAGAGCCGCTTCGTCAGATTGTAGCAAATGCAGGTTTGGAAGGTGCAGTCATCGTACAGAAGGTAAAAGAAGGTGATGGCGATTTCGGATACAATGCAAGAGCAGAAAAGTTTGAACACCTCTTCCAGAGCGGTGTGATCGATCCGGCTAAGGTATCAAGAGTAGCTCTTGAAAATGCAGCTTCAATTGCCGGTATGTTCCTTACGACCGAATGTGTAATTGTAGATAAGAAGGAGGACAATCCTGCTCCTCAGATGCCGGCAGCCGGTATGGGCGGAATGGGAGGCATGATGTAATTGACTTCCGGGAAAAATTAACCACATAAAATTAGGCGGTGCGTCATTGGACGTACCGCCTTTTTTGTTATCTGTATCCATATTGGATGTTCAATTCTTTAATATGTATGTAGATGTTTTAGAGATGTCTCAATTCCCCAAGATTAAGAAATCGTATAAATAAATTATCGGTCGCCTCCATCACACAAACAGCATCTGATGACAGTGCAGATATGATTTTGTGAATGCCTTTAGGACTGTTCTCGTATTCTCTTACGGGGGAGCCATTCTCTGAGGAGAATGCTACCGTAGAACTTCGTTTACCGGTGTCAATGCCGATATACTTCATAGTCTTTTTTGTTTAGTCATCATGTCCATACATCTTATACTTTCGTTGCTAAATACAGGGTCTTGAAAATGCCCTAACGAACTATCCAGCTTTTGATGTAAAGATATGGGGGCTGATCGTCCGATTGGATCTTTCTTTTCTAATCAACAGTAATGCTGCCTTTTTCCACATCTTGACATGTATGATTTGTTCAATTTGGAGATTTCGGTGATAAAGGTAACATTATACAACAGCAATAATTTTTTATGAGGACTTGAGAGAAACAAAAAGATTAAAAGCAGAAAATGGCATATCATTGCTGATACTCAAGGTTATCTGATGTCTGTATACGTCCTGAAACCAATATTCATGACAGCAAAGGTGCTCCGAAAGTCATTGAAAAATTGTCTTGCAAATTTCCCCGTCTTGCCAAGATTCTTGCAGATGGAAGTTATAGAGGAACCTTTGCCGATTGGGCCGTTGGTAAATACGGATGGGAACTTGAAGTTGTTCTCTGACCTGATGAGTGTTCATCAAAGTTCAAGATCATTCCAAAACGATGGATTGTGGAAAGAACTTTTGCATGGTTGGAAAATTTCAGAAGATTTACGATTGACTATGAGTTTCATGGAACTACGGCAGAAGCTGTGGTGCAACTTGTTTTCTGTAAATCTGTAAAATATTGCTTAATAAATTTCTTGAATAATTTTATAAACAGCTTTTAGGGTCGACTATTATAGTGACAATTCGAAATATAAAATATTTTTATTGGATCATTTCTCTTGTTTGATGTGATTTTTTACTAACTTTGTCGGGAGTAATGAGGATGTATGGCGTCTGAATGTAATGTTTGGGTGCTGTTCTGATATGTGTTACGTGACTTTAAATATAATTCAATAGTTCGTTAAAAAATATCCAAGCCTAAGCGGCTCTGGCAGTAAATAAAATGAGTTCTTTGAAAAGTTTGTCAATAACTTGCGGGTCTGGGCTAATCCCAAACACGCAAATAAATCGTTCA
>NZ_JBHSGO010000109.1:0-3703 GCF_042654485.1 Falsiporphyromonas endometrii
AAGTTTGCTTTAGCCATTGTTTCTCAGTATAAAGACAAACTTTCCCTACGGAAGAGGTTGTTTAAGGCTGCTTTAAATATGGACTATCTCAAAAAGCTGCTAAAGATTTGATGCGGTTGCCCTGCCTAACAACTTTAATCCCCAAACCATAGAAAATTAGATTCAAGGCTTTGTGACCTCCGAGAGCATTTTTGCAACGTATCCAAAACCAAATGTCAAAGTCAACGAAGCCTCAAAGACACCTCACACAAATCTTATACCCTGCCAAAACCATAGAAGAATTGGGGAAAGACAAGACGACAAGACTTCGTGTGACGGGAGCGTACCTTTGTACGTGACCAAACTCGAATGTCGCAGTCAACGAAGTATCAAAGACCAATCATCAAAATCTTTTGCCAGGCCAAAACCATAGAAGAATTGGGGAAAGACAAGGCGACAAGACTTCGAGTGACGGGAGCGTACCTTTGTACGTGACCAAACCCGAATGTCGCAGTCAACGAAGATTCAAAGACCCATCATCAAAACCTTTTGCCCGGCCAAAACCATAGAAGAATTGGGGAAAGACAAGACGACAAGACTTCGTGTGACGGGAGCGTACCTTTGTACGTGACCAAACTCGAATGTCGCAGTCAACGAAGATTCAAAGACCCATCATCAAAACCTTTTGCCCGGCCAAAACCATAGAAGAATTTGGGAAAGACAAGGCTACAAGACTTCAAGTGACGGGAGCGTACCTTTGTACGTGACCAAACTCGAATGTCGCAGTCAACGAAGATTCAAAGACCCATCATCAAATCTTATGCCCGGCCAAAACCATAGAAGAATTGGGGAAAGACAAGGCGACAAGACTTCGTGTGACGGGAGCGTACCTTTGTACGTGACCAAACTCGAATGTCGCAGTCAACGAAGTTTCAAAGTCCCATCATCAAAACCTTTTGCCCGGCCAAAACCATAGAAGAATTGGGGAAAGACAAGACGACAAGACTTCGTGTGACGGGAGCGTACCTTTGTACGTGACCAAACCCGAATGTCGCAGTCAACAAAGCCTCAAAGCCCATCATCAAAATCTTATGCCCGGCCAAAACCATAGAAGAATTGGGGAAAGACAAGGCGACAAGACTTCAAGTGACGGGAGCGTACCTGTGTACGTGACCAAACTCGAATGTCGCAGTCAACGAAGTATTTGCCCAATTATTCTATGGTTTTTAGAACATCTTGATTACTCTATTCATGGCCTCCAAAAAGAATTCCACCTCTGCCTCCGTATTATAAACGGCCAAAGATGCTCTCAATGTTCCTTTGACACCAAAATAGTCCATCAGTGGTTCTGCGCAATGATGACCTGTACGAACAGCTATCCCCATCCTGTCAAGCAACATTCCAATATCCAGATTATGTATTCCATCTACATTAAATGAGACTACTCCGGACTTCGTTGGAGCCGTACCATAAAACCTCATTCCGGGAATTGTTGCCAACCCATCCATAAGCATCTGAGTAAGATGCAATTCATGGGCGTGAATATCTTCAAATCCAATCCCTTCCACAAAGTCCAAAGCTTTTGACAAAGCGACCGATCCTATATAGTCCGGTGTTCCGGCTTCGAACTTGTAAGGCAAAACATTGTATGTCGTCTTTTCGAAGCTCACATTCTGAATCATCTCACCTCCACCTTGGTATGGGGACATCTCTTCCAAGACATCACGCTTGCCATATAGCACACCCATTCCATTGGGGCCATAGACCTTATGAGCAGAAAATGCAAAAAAGTCGCAATCAATCTTTTGAACATCAACCTTTTTATGAGCTATCATCTGTGCGCCATCGATCAATATACGTACACCATGTTTATGAGCTATACGGGTAAGTTCACAAACATCATTGGCTATACCCATAACATTACCCATGCCACTGACAGCCACCATCCTCGTTTTGTCATTAAATAGCTTTTCGTAAGCCTCCATGTCAAACGAACCATCTTCATTCAAAGGAATGACCCGCAACTTAAGACCTGAAGCTTCTCCGGCCAACTGCCAAGGAACAATATTTGAATGATGCTCTGTCTGCGAAACGATTATCTCGGCATCTTTATCGAAGATTTTCCTTCCATAACTTGAAGCAACCATATTGATCGCCTCTGTCGTACCACGAGTAAAAACAATACAATCCGAATCGGGAGCATTGATAAAACGAGCGACTCTTTTGCGAGCCTCTTCATGCCTCTCTGTGGCAACTTGACTCAGATGATGTACTCCCCTATGAATATTAGCATTATAATGAGTATAACTCTCAATAATAGAGTCCAATACAGCCTGTGGTTTCTGGCTGGTCGCTGCATTGTCTAAATATACGAGAGGCTTGCCATAAACCGTCTCTTTTAGAATCGGGAACTGCTCCCTTATTTTATTAACATTAAACATAATGATTGGATAAACTTTTATCTTAAATACCAACGGCTCAATAAGATAGCCGTCGCAATAGCTACATTGAGACTTTCGGGATGATTGGATGGATTGGTGGGAGGAATAAGAATCCTCTTGTCACAAAGAGAGGCCAAATCTTCAGACACTCCGCGCCCTTCATTACCCATGATAAGAAGAGCATCCTCATTAGGAGAGGAAAAACAAACTTCAGACAAAGGAGTGCCATCAAGAAAAGTCCCATATACAGGAATACCTTGAGACAAAGCCGAGGAAACAAAATCACAAGCATGCGCAAGGGCATATAGTTCGACCTGTCCCAATGCCCCCATAGTCGACTGAACCACCTTGGGAGAATAGGGATCCGCTGTACCTTCTGTCATAAATATCCGTTTGCAACCAAACCAGGCCGCAGTACGAATAATGGTACCAATATTGCCGGGATCCTGAACTGAATCTAAGATTAAACTTAGCCCGACACCCGACCATTCTAAAGGCAAATCATGGGATCTCTTAACAAAGATGCCCAAAAGGAATCGAGGAGAATCCAATATACTAATCTTGGTGAAAGGGAACTTTTTGTCTATCACCTCAACTCGTTCCACCTTGTGACAATCCACACCCTGAAGAATCTCTTCTGTACCAATTAGACACTTACATCTGAAATAAGGCAATAGCTCCTCGATTGCCTTGCGGCCTTCAGCAAGGAACAGCCCCTCCTCATCTCTCTTAGATTTTCTTCTGAGAGACTGTATCAACTTTATTTCAGATCGGGTAAGCATACCAAATTACATTATATCGTGAGCCGAATAGATACAACAAAACCTATCCGAACATCTATTCTCAATCTTGAAGTAAATCTTCAAACCACCTACTATGACTACAGACTTTAACTGTAACCACCCTATCAAAGTAATAACGAAGTTATACAAAATCCGAAACTACCCCAATGTCAGCACAAAGGTAAAAATTTGAGGTTACATCATACACAAAATCAAAGCCTACACAACTCCAACATACAATAACACCTCTCACATCAACTAAAACCTATGCTTTCATCTATAAAAGGTTTATTCAATATAAATTGTTATCGATAAGCTTATTAAAAAACTTAAAAACACCAGGTAACGCTATCTACTCTCATATTTAAACAAAAGATGGGGCTGTGTCATTATTCGTAATGATTCAGCCTCTAATTTTTTAGCAACCTCTCATTTCTTGAGTTTAAGCAGCCAATTTTTGGATGGGAGCTACCATTGGACTCACAGGAACTCCTAAAACAG
>NZ_JBHSGO010000110.1:0-3747 GCF_042654485.1 Falsiporphyromonas endometrii
TATATAGAATGGTATAACAATAAAAGAATAAAACTGAGGTTAAAAGGAATGAGCCCGGTAAAATACCGAGCTCATTATAGACAATTATAACGTTTAATTTAACGTCCAACTTTTGGGGGGCACTTCAATATCACACCTCCCCCCATTCAATACATTGGACTGTTTTATCAAATACTTAAGAAGTTGTTTTAGACTTTGTAACCCATATATCAGTTTAGCATCCAAAACAACTTCTGAAGGTATTCCTTTATTTGGAGTTGTTGGTGATAAAATTTTCCTACGGAGGAAACGAAAAGTTCCAAGAGAGGAGCTGTTTTTGGAACTCGTATGTGTAAGAAATCATTAGCGGGTGGAATGTACGAGAAAAAGTTTTCTGCGAAATGTTTGGTAGTTTGTAGTTTGTTTTTTAACTTTGCAAGTGGAAGGTCTTTTTTATACATTATCAATTCTACTCTCAGTTAATGAAGACAACCTAAGGGGACTACTCTATATATCAACAATGCGCTGTCCTCTTCACACACTCCAACAAAGGGAACGATCAAACATAGACCAACAGCTTTGGCTGGAGATGCGGAAACGCTCAGCTTAACACACAAAACTAAACGTATGACAACTAAATTAACAGAATCTATGAAACCAAGATTACTACTAACCTCCTCGCTACTGATGGTATGTATGAGCTTAACACTCTCAGCTCAAACGCTCAATGTACAGGCTGCAACGCCCCCTACGGGGCAACCTACTGAGGAGACTCAAGGGAGACTTGCCGATGCCTCCAAAGTCAAGGAACTCCTCACGGGTCAAGAGGATACAAGTCCATACTCTACGGACCAGCCTTATATAAAACTTACGACGGCAAAGACCAAAGGCAAGTGGCAATTGACTCTGGGTATAAAGAAAGCTGACAAGGGCACTGCTTGGGCTGACCTAAATGGCAACGGAGTCTACGACAAGGGCGAAGAGAATATACAGACATATAAGCTTTGGAAGCCAGCCATTAGCTCACAGACGATTACGATCTATGGAAAGTTTAATTGGGTAGCTTGCACCCTGAATGAACTGACAGAGCTAGACGTGTCTCAAAACAACCTAATTGCCTACTTAGCTTGTGGTGAAAACAAGCTAGAGCATCTAGACCTGTCTCATAACTCAGCTCTAGAGAAGCTCTACTGCAACAAGAATAACCTACAGGAGCTAAATCTCTCGGCACAGCCGAACTTAAAAGAGCTTTACTGCTTTGACAATCCCAAGCTCCAGGCACTAGATCTCACTCTTCAGACAAAACTAGAAGAGCTCTATACCAATCGTTGCGATCTATCTGAGCTAAAGCTCTCCTCACACCCATTGTTGAAACAACTTAAGGCCGATGAAAACAAACT
Source organism: Falsiporphyromonas endometrii (assembly GCF_042654485.1). Taxonomy (NCBI): domain Bacteria; kingdom Pseudomonadati; phylum Bacteroidota; class Bacteroidia; order Bacteroidales; family Porphyromonadaceae; genus Falsiporphyromonas; species Falsiporphyromonas endometrii. The sequence goes on from NZ_JBHSGO010000110.1 coordinate 1,380, forward strand.
AACTACTATCAACCTATCGGATCTTCCTGAATTACAAAAGCTATGGCTAGGAAGCAATCAGCTCACTGAGATGGATCTGTCTAAACTGCATAAGCTAGACGACGTACAAGTACAGGAGAATAAAATCTCAACGATTAGCCTGCCTAACCCCTCAGTCATCTCTACCCTAGTATGTGGCAGGAACCCGCTCAAGGCGCTAGATCTCTCGACTCTACCAGCTCTTATGACCTTAGACTGTTCTGAGACCCAAATCTCTGAGTTGGATATCTCTTCTTGTCCTAACATAACGTACATCTATTGTTACTCAAACAGACTAGCGGAAGGTGCTTTGGATAAGACTCTCAGTCAGTTGCCTACTCGAGAGGCAGTAGACAAAGCTTTCTGTATAGCTGTAGACACCACCGATCCCCATGATCTCAATCAAGCGTCTCCAGCGAGCATCTCTCAAGCTAAGGAAAAAGGGTGGAGCGTATACGACTACCAATCAGGCGCTAACGATGGATATAACCCTTACCAAGGGACAGTGGCCGTGGACCAAGTCTTATCTCACGCTCCACAAGTTCGAGTGCAAGGTCAACTAGTCTCAATAGAAGGAGACTATAGTGCTGCTACTGTCTTTCGAGCTAGCGGAGAGACGGTAGCAACTAAGCTTCCCGCTCTACTCCCATCAGGAGTATACATGATCTCCTTAGTTTACCAAGGAGGCCTACTGTATCAAAAGGTCTTGGTAGAGTAGCGCTTTTCATTCTCTCCTAGTCGTCCTCTCTTACAGCTTTGTAACTGGGGGCGACTAGCTACATGAGACTGTTGAAAAAGCCCACGAGCTGGCTTAGGACGATCGGATTGTGTTTTTCACCATAAAAATCGTCCGCTTGTTGGTATAGTTAGACTACGCCTTGGCTTCATTTTTCCCCTCTAGAAGGTCTATTTGACCTCCTAGAGGGGCTTATTTTAGCTTTGTTGCATAATTAGCTGGGGCGCACGTTTGAGATTGTACGCCAACGATTCGATAAGATTTTGATAATGGGTCTTGCGAAGACCTCGGTAACGACATCGTCCGCCATGAAACCAGCGAATGATACTGCCAAAGGTGCGCTCAATAACCCATCTAGTGCCACTGATTAAGCTGTTCAAGGACTTTTGACTCTCTGTAAGGGGCTTACCTCGTGTAGCCTTGTGCATGATACCATCTTCTAGTTTGAGTTCCTTCAAAGCTGTGCGATTCTTTTTGGAGGTATAGCCCTTGTCGGCTAATATCATCGTTTCGGTTCTTCCGAGATTCTGTGTGATGACCTAACAGTGGGATAATAAAGAAGCTGGCTCTATCTTTAGTACCTTTGAAAAAGTTAACCAATACTATTCTTAGTACTTATGATAGAAACCAGCTTCCTATATTACAATTTTGGAGTACGAGACGTTGTCGGTACTCGCAGTGAGTACAAAGGTAACAAAACAATCATACACGTACGCCCCACACGTACGCTTTGTCGTTGCCCCCATTGCCACTCCTACACCTTGCTCAAGAATGGAACAAGAGAGCGACAGATACAAACCTTACCTATTGGCTCCCGCCGTTGCTATCTCAAGCTGACGAACCAACGCTATAAATGCACCTCTTGCCATTGGGACGGCTGGCAAAAGATCCCTGGGATATTGAAAGGCAAGTCCTATACCTATAGATTTGCGCAACATGTCATTGACTTACTTAGAATGGGAACGATAAAGGCTGTTGCGAACCATCTAGGTGTCGGCTGGGATCTAATCAAAAGCATCCATAAAGACTACCTAAACAAGCGTTACAAAAGCCCTAGCTTAAAAGGTCTCAAACGCATCGGCATAGATGAATTTGCTGTTAGAAAAGGACACGTTTATGAAACCATTGTCGTAGACCACGACACGGGACGGATTGTTTATAGTCATCCGGGCAAAGATAAAGAAGCCCTAACCCCTTTTTGGGAAATGCTCAAACGTAGAAAGATAACGCTTGAAGCAGTCAGTTGCGATCTTTCCCCAGCCTATATAAGCGCAGTGATGGAGTATCAACCGAAAGCTCAGATAGTCTTAGACCACTTTCATATTATGAAGTTGATGAATGAGAAAATCGATGCTCTTCGCAGAGACCTATACAGAGAGGAGACAGACCTCAATAAGCGTAAGGTTATCAAAGGAGTTAGGTATTTACTTCTAGCAAATGGAACGGACGTAATGGATCCGCTTCATCGCACAAGGTTAGAGAACGTGCTGGTAGTATCCCAAAAAGTGTGTAAAGGAGGTTTATCTTTGAGTCAAAATTAATCATTTCAATTCATTGTTTTGTTCATCCGTCAGGCGGGCATGAAAAACACCGGGGGGATTGGCGTCCGCCCGG
>NZ_JBHSGO010000111.1:0-3799 GCF_042654485.1 Falsiporphyromonas endometrii
CCGGGCGGACGCCAATCCCCCCGGTGTTTTTCATGTCCGCCTGACGGATGAGAAAAACAATTAAATGAAATGATTAATTTTGACTCAAAGATAAACTTCAATTACACACTTTTAGGGATACTACCAAACAGATGACAGCAAATGCTTAGAATACCATTTCTAAAGTGTTTTTTATGAAATAGATTGATGGTTGTTCCAATAGTTTTATCGGGTACCAAAGAGATAAAAACAAAGGCTGTATTGAGATCTCCTCAATACAGCCCTGTTTATTTATCTTACCGATAAGTTGATTATTCAGCGTTCAAAGTTACACGCTTAAATTCTGTAACAGTAAGAGTCTTGCTTGCAGTATGTAGATACTGTTCGATAGTCATCTTATTGTTCTTTACATACTCCTGTTGAAGAAGTGTGTATTCTTTGTAGTATTTCTGAAGTGAACCTTCAACAATACGATCAATAATGTTTTCAGGTTTGCCGGCTTCAATAGCTTTGTCTCGTGCAATTTCACGCTCACGATCCAATATATGTGCCGGTACTTGCTCAGGAAGTACAGATACCGGGTTCATAGCTGCCACCTGCATAGCGATGTCACGAGCCATTTCAGCTTCGATTGTTTCGTTGAATGCAACTACTGTAGCAAGTTTATTACCCATATGGATATAAGAAGTTGTTGCAGCACCCTTAACAAATTCGTATGCTCCAAGCTCTGTTTTTTCGCCTGTCACACCTGTACGGTCTGTGATATGATCAGAAATGGTACGACCATCAGAGAGAGTAAGAGTGAGAAGTTCTTCTTTCGTTGCAGGTTTCTTGTCCATTGCAACATCAAGAATCTGCTGTGTAAGATCGATAGTTTCTTGGTTCTTAGCAACAAAGTCTGTTTCGCAGTTTACTGATACTACAGCTGCAAACTCACCATTGTGAGCTGCAAGAACACAGCCTTCTGAAGCTTCTCTGTCAGAACGTTTTGCCGCTACGGCTTTACCTTTCTTACGAATGATTTCCATTGCAGCTTCGAAGTCGCAATTTGTTTCTTCCAATGCCTTCTTACAGTCCATCATTCCGGCACCGGACATTTTGCGCAATTTAGCGATATCTTGAATTGTTACGCCCATAATGTTTCTTGATTAAGTTGATCTAAATAAAGAATGCCACGTGTGAGAGAATCGCCGGAGCGATCCACCGGCACGTGGCATATAAATGTTTATGCTCCTCCAAGAGGATTGTTGATTAAAAGGATAGCTGTTTAAGCTTCTTCTTTGGTTTCTTCCGCTTTAGCTACAGGAGCTTCTTCCTTAGCCTCTTCTTTAGCTTCTTCCTTTACATCTTCTTTGGGAGTGTCACCATCTTTGCGACGAATACGTTCACGACGAGCTCCGGTGCGAACTTTACGTTCTTTGCGGCCTTCTTCTTGATTTTCTGCTTCGTCACCCTTCTCAGCTTTACGCTCCATCAAGCCTTCGCTAATTGCAGAAGCCATTACACCCATGATAAGCTCTACTGCTTGAGTTGAGTCATCATTACATGGGATAACGTAGTCGATGTTTTTAGGATTGCTATTTGTATCTACGATACCGAATACGGGGATACCTAATCTGTTTGCTTCATGAACAGCAATGTGTTCTTTCATTACGTCTACAACAAATAGAGCTGAAGGCAGTCTATTCATATCTGCAATAGAACCAAGAGTCTTGTCCAATTTTGCGCGTTGACGTTCGATTTGAAGCTTTTCACGCTTAGATAGGTTTTCCAAAATATCCTTGTTGTTAAGCATTTTGTCAATTTGAGACATCTTCTTAACAGCCTTACGGATTGTTGGGAAGTTAGTAAGCATACCGCCCGGCCAGCGTTCTGTAACATATGGCATGTTTACAGAGCCTGCAAACTGAGCTACAGCTTCTTGAGCTTGTTTCTTTGTGGCAACAAAGAGGATTTTCTTACCATTGCGAGCCATCCCCTTGATGACTTCAGCAGCTTCCTCTACTTTGGCAACTGTTTTATGTAGGTCAATGATGTGGATATCATTGCGCTCCATGAAGATATAAGGAGCCATTGCCGGGTTCCACTTTCTAGTGAGGTGTCCGAAGTGTGCTCCGGCTTCTAGTAACTGTTCAAAAGTTAGATTTGTCATAAATTTCGTTTACGTTCTTAGTTAATAATTCAACCAAATGGTAGTCTTCAATTTAGGGATAAATAGTAGAAGAATCCATTCAGTTTAGATACTAAACGCGATAATGAATTTTTATCAAGCTGCACCATACAGCCCATAAAATCCATCAACGCTTTGAGAATTGGAATCTCTTACGAGCTTTAGGTTGACCCGGTTTTTTACGTTCAACCACTCTTGGGTCACGAGTAACCAAGCCTGCTGCACGTAGAGCTGCTTTATCTTCCGGATTGATTTTGATAAGCGCTCTTGCGATTCCCAGACGAGCAGCTTCGCTCTGTCCTTTAAAACCACCACCATTAAGATTGATGCGGATATCGTATTTGTCAACAACACCCAATTTTTCGAGCGGTTGCTTTACGACATACTGAAGGATAGATGATGGGAAGTAGTTGGTTAGCTCTTTTTTGTTGATGATGATCTTTCCGCTGCCTTCTGTCATATAGACACGAGCTACAGCAGCTTTACGGCGACCAATTGCATTAATCATTTCCATAATTTACCCTTCCTTACTTCAATTTGTTAATGTCGATAACACGTGGTGACTGAGCCTCCATGTTGTGTTCGCTACCTTCAAATACTCTCACATTTCCCAAAAGTTTGCGACCAAGTTTGTTTTTTGGAAGCATTCCTTTGATAACCTTAAGGAACAATCTGTCTGCGCCTTTTTTCATAAGGCTTTCAGGTGTAAATGCTCTTTGTCCCCCCGGATATAGTGTATAGCGCAAGTAAATTCTGTCTGTCCACTTTTTTCCTGAGAGTTGAACTTTGTCGGCATTAATGATAATTACATTATCTCCGCAATCAACGTGCGGTGTATAGTTAGGCTTGTATTTGCCACGTAGCAACTTTGCCACCTTAGAGCAAATACGTCCGAGTTGTTGACCTTCTGCGTCTACTACTACCCATTCCTTGGTAACAGTTGCCTTATTCGCAGAGACGGTCTTGTAGCTTAGTGTATCCACTTTTTTGTCCTTTTTATAATTAAACATTGTGCTTTATAAAGAAGTATAAGGCTCACCTCACGGTTTGTTATTTGGTGTCAAGACTCGCCATTCTAAGGTGGCTTCCTACTTTATTCATAGCCAACGAACTCGGACCATTCTTTAGCTTACGCTCATTCCCATATGAGGGGTAGATAAGTCTTTGCTTGCCAAAAAGCTCACAGCTCCGGATGTAACAATCCGTGACCATACACTTCAATTAGCGACTGCAAAGGTAATTAATTTTATGGAAATATCATCTATTTTGCAATGCTTTTTTCTGCTAATTAGCTGAGAATGCAGTTATGTAGTGTTTGATTTTAGCGTGCAAGGTTGTATGGATTACTTATACTTTGCCACGCTTGCTTAGTCGATACTTGTGGTTTTCCGGTGTGCTTATTTTAACAGTTGTCCTCTCTTCTTTGTGCAGATTTTCTCCTCCTTTTATGCTTTTTTCATGAAGTAGTACAAGATGTTTAGATTGTTTGTCCGGTTTGTTTTTGTCTTATTTCTATATATGTACTCAATAGTTCGTTAAAAAATATCCAAGCCTAAGCGGCTCTGGCAGTAAATAAAATGAGTTCTTTGAAAAGTTTGTCAATAACTTGCGGGTCTGGGCTAATCCCAAACACGCAAATAAATCGTTCAA
>NZ_JBHSGO010000112.1:0-3850 GCF_042654485.1 Falsiporphyromonas endometrii
CCGGGCGGACGCCAATCCCCCCGGTGTTTTTCATGCCCGCCTGACGGATGAACTAAACAATGAAAGGAAATGATTAATTTTGACTCAAAGATAAATCTCCTTTACACACTTTTTGGGATACTACCTATCATATCGTATTGGAGGCTCTGTAGTGGATGAGGCTTCGGCATCGATATGGCTTACCATATCAATTTTGAAATAGTTTATTCTGTCTTGCCCATTCTCTTTGATTGGGGTCTTAAATACAATGTAGGGCGTAATGGTATTGTGGCTGGCGTTGTTGGGTTGTTCGAATAGGTAGATTGGCTTTCCTACAGGCTTAAAGTCAGTCTCTTGGATTCTCTTTTTGATTGTTCCCTCTCCGGATGCCTCGGTAATGATGGTGTTGTCGAATGAGGTGCCATCAAACATAGCCAATGTCCCTTCTGTTCTTATATTGTAAAGAGCATATTGCATCTGGTCGGTTGCTCCTCCAAGTTTTTGCTTTGCTTGATCGGAGATATTGAGTACCAGCTTGGAAACAGCCACTTTCATTTCCACATCTCCAAAACTTGTTGCCTCACTGATGCCATCGCGTAGCTCGACTCTATTCCACATTGGGCAAGAATTTGCATCCTTTATTCTTACAGATGGCACGACTGTACGCTCATCTCTGCCAATCCATAATCCTTCGTTTTCTTGGGAGAGTTTATAGTTGCCTGCAAAATGGACGTATCGTGGAAGTTTTGACTTGAATAGCTCAACTTTGAAAAGATACTTTCTGATGCCATTTTCTTCTGATGTCTTTTCATAAGTGGCCGTATAAGACTTGGTGAATAGATGGTTTTCGTCAAACACCCAAAGTTCAAGACTGTTTAGTGGAACATCAACATTGGATTCTTCTCCTAACCACTTGCCGGATGTTGATGTAATGTCTATAAACACAAAAAGAGGCAAACACCTCTGATCAGTGTTTGCCTCCTACACGGTTATTAAATAGCTTTCGCTGTCTTATCTATTTCATTTTAGCTTTGGACCGGCTGCTACAAGTGCCTTTCCTAAGTGGTGACTTTCAAACTTCTTGAAGTTGTCAATAAATAGTCCTGCAAGATTTTTTGCCTTGTCTTCCCATTCCTGAGGATTTGCATAAGTGTCTCTCGGATCAAGAATCTTAGAATCTACACCCTGCAATGTTGTTGGAACTTCGAAGTCAAAGTATGGGATCTTCTTGGTCGGAGCTGTCTTGATATCACCATTGAGGATGGCATCGATGATGCCTCGTGTATCTTTGATGGATATTCTCTTGCCACTTCCATTCCATCCGGTATTTACCAGATATGCCTTGGCTCCGGACTTGTCCATCCTTTTAACCAACTCTTCTGCGTATTTGGTTGGGTGAAGTGATAGGAAAGCAGCGCCAAAACAAGCTGAGAAAGTCGGTGTTGGCTCTGTAATTCCCCTCTCTGTTCCTGCCAATTTTGCGGTAAAACCGGACAAGAAGTAGTACTTTGTTTGTTCCGGAGTCAAGATGGAAACCGGTGGCAATACACCAAACGCATCTGCCGATAGGAAGATGACATTGTTGGCGTGACCGGCCTTGGAAATCGGTTTGATAATATTGTTGATATGATAGATTGGGTAGGACACACGGGTGTTTTCTGTTACAGATTTGTCAGCGAAGTCGATGTGTCCGTTCTTGTCTACAGAAACGTTTTCGAGTAGAGCATCCCTTTTGATGGCATTATAGATGTCCGGCTCATTCTCTTTGCTGAGGTTGATTACCTTCGCATAGCAACCTCCTTCAAAATTAAACACGCCATCATCGTCCCATCCATGCTCATCGTCTCCGATCAGTTTCCTCTTTGGATCTGTGGATAGGGTGGTCTTACCTGTACCCGAAAGGCCAAAGAAAATAGCTGTCTCTTTTTCGTCAAGACTTGTGTTTGCCGAGCAGTGCATTGCTGCAATACCACGAAGAGGAAGTCTGTAGTTCATGTAGCTAAACATACCCTTCTTCATCTCTCCTCCATACCATGTGTTGATGATAACCTGCATCTTTTCTGTCAGGTTGAAAACGACAGCTGTCTCAGAGTTGAGCCCAAGTTCTTTGTAGTTTTCTACCTTAGCTTTAGATGCATTCATAACAACAAAGTCCGGTTCTCCAAAGTTTTTGAGTTCTTCCTCTGTTGGGCGGATAAACATGTTTCTTACGAAATGTGCCTGCCAAGCAACTTCCATAATAAACCTAATCTTGAGCCTGGTATTTGCATTGGCACCGCAGAAGCCGTCGACAACAAAAAGTCTCTTGTTGCTAAGTTGTTTGGATGCTATTTTGCGAAGCTCTTTCCATGTCTCTTGAGAACATGGCTTGTTGTCGTTTTTATATTCGTCACTTGTCCACCAGATGGTGTCTTTTGTTACATCGTCTTTTACCCAGAATTTGTCCTTAGGAGAGCGACCTGTATAGACGCCGGTCATTACATTGACAGCACCAAGTTCAGTGAGTTGCCCTTTTTCAAATCCTGCAAGACCTTCTTTTGTCTCCTCTTCGAAGAGTTGTTCGTATGAAGGATTGTATACAATCTCTCTTGTTCCTTCAATTCCGTACTTTGTTAAATCTAATTTGTTACTCATATTCAAAAGTAGTTTAGACTATTAATTGTGGTTTTTTCTAATCTTAATGATTAGCTTCAAAGGTATGAAAAAACAATGAGAATTTGTAATACGTAAGACAATGAGGCAGTTTGAATGACTTCTTATCTGTAAATGTCATTGTAGATGTGACAATTATCCATAAATATATGTGATACACTATTATTTTGATATGTAAAATGACCTATTTAAGATTTTTATATCTCAATTAGTCTGTAAATATATGAAGATATGAGTAGAGGAGGGGATATCCTTATTGATGGCTTACGAGTAGCTTGTGCTGTTGTTTCTTAGGTACAAAAAAAGACCCCTCGCCAATTAGACAAGAGGTCTTTTTCGTCGGGGTGAAAGGATTCGAACCTTCGACCCTCTGCTCCCAAAGCAGATGCGCTAACCGGACTGCGCTACACCCCGTGCATTGGAGGATTGTTTGTCCCTCGTTTGCGGTTGCAAATATACAACATAATATTTGAATTGACCAAATCTTTTGGACTCTTTTTATTGATATTTTTTCTTTGCTCAATGGATTTTTTTGATATTCAATGGTTTGTATATCTAAAGTTAAATCCAATGGTCTTGGGTAATATCTGCTTTTTATCTGTTTATGATAATCTGTCGATTTGATTTAGTTGCTGTCCGATTAAGGTAGATAAGGGCATATTGACGTCTCCCAAACACCTTATTTATGAGGATGAGCATTTCAATTTTGAAATATAAGTCCCCCTCCTTTGGTTTCTAAAGTCGGCTGTCCGACAAAACACCTGCAATATTGAGTCATAAATCAGCATTTGATCCAAGCGAATGCCTTATGGGGCAAAGGGTTTGCCTAAGTGGACAGTTTTTCTTTTTTGAATGTCCTAAAAGGTTGGCTGTCTGATAATACTAAGCGTGATTTACAGACTAATGCCTCAGAATAGGTAATAATATCGTTTGGATAAAGAGCAATCGAGAGAGCAGTTTATATGAAATCTAAGTTTGCTACGCTGCCAAAACTTTTACCGGATAGAATAATTTGATTTAGTTGCCTGTATGTCTCCGTAATAAGAGTGAAATGACTTAAACCCAAAAATGTCGATAGAACATGGGAGTATCAGATACTGTCCCAAAAAAGTGTGTAAGACCCAAGACTATTATCTTTGAAAAAATAAAATAAAACAGTAAAACAGTATGGATCTCACACGAGTACAAATTAAAGAAATTATTTCGAATTGTCTGGCAG
>NZ_JBHSGO010000113.1:0-3974 GCF_042654485.1 Falsiporphyromonas endometrii
TCCTTCCTCCAACATATGCATGTAACGGAGACGATCATAATAACTATGCTTTCGTCTTTTCTTTTTGTTTGATTCCATAAATAAACCCCAAAAGTTTTGAGTCTAACTTTTGGGGTTCATATCATTTTGACACAGCCCCCTTTTCTTTTTTACCTCAAATATGTCAATAGAAAGTGATAGCATTTATGAAGGTATTTTGTACTGATTTTACCATCTAATCAGAGAACACTGAGTACTATGAGACCCAGTCAAAAAGAAAACAACCTAATGTTCTAAACATTTTAGAGTTTTATTACTGATAAAAGTTGGAAGGGCTTCTTTAGGGTACTTGGTCTCTTTATTTATGCGGTTGAGTTCTTCTTTTTTAAAAGTAAGCCCCAGCTTTCGAAGGCAAAAGCCGACTGTCCGACAAAAAATGGTCTCATTTTAAACCTTGGATTTACTTCTACAATATTAGAAGCCTTGTATGAGAAAGCGTTTTAAATATCAAGTCGAGTCTCTTTGTCTCCTAATCCGATGAAAGAACGGCTGTCTGACAAAAGCTAAGCATATGAACAAGCTAAGTGGACAAATCAGATGACTGCAAATGATTAGAGTACGATTTCAAAAGTGCTTTTTATGAAGTCCAAGATTGATGCTGTTCCAATAGTTTTATCGTACACCAATAATTTAGAGTATTCAGTCACTGAATTTATACCGTTAAGTACCTATTCTTTGGAAATAACCCTTGCTTTCGAGGAGTAAAGTCAGTTGTCCAACAAAAATATTTTCAAAATGAAACTGAGGTCTGCTTTTGTGAAGGACAGAAGTATTGAGACAAAAGATTTTGATATCACGAAGAGCTTCTAATGTCTTAACCCGTTGAAAGATAGGTTGTCCAACAAAAACTAATTGCAATGTATAGACTAATTACACAGAAAGATAACAGCAAATGATTGGAGATCAATTGCAAAGGCAAGTTTTTATGAAATCTAAGATTGTTAGAGCTCCAATAGTTTTATCACACCAATATTTGAGTTTAATGAACCTTGGCTCTACAGCCTACAGCTACGAGTCCACAAAATTTGATACTTTTGCTCTGGCTTTGAAGTTGTTTTGAACTTTTTGATAAAATATCTTCAAAGGGACTTAATATATTGGCAATATTCTTGCCTATGCAGTCACCACTTCGATACAAATAATAAATAGTATAATGTCTCAACTTTGGAAATTGTTTGCCACCTTCTTTAAGATTGGAGGATTTACTTTCGGAGGAGGTTATGCCATGCTCCCTATTATAGAAGATGCTCTTGTAACCAAAAACAAATGGCTCTCTCGCGAAGAATTCTTGGATTTATTTGCAGTTGCTCAATCATTACCCGGTGTATTTGCGGTCAATATATCACTCTTTCTGGGGTATAAACTTAAAGGAATACGAGGGGCTATCATCTCAGCTTTGGGAACTACCCTACCGAGCTTCCTTGTTATCTTGGCTATAGCCATGTATTTTGCCACCTTCAAAGACAATCCTATCGTCATTAAGATTTTCAATGGGATTAGACCGGCTGTAGTAGCTATGATAGCAGCACCCGTTATTACCACATGGCGTTCGATGAAAATGAAACGCTCTGCTTTATGGATCCCCATCCTTTCATGTTTTTTGGTCTGGTATATGGGGGTATCTCCCGTCCTTATCATTGTAGCTTCTGCATTTTTGGGCATCTTATACACCTTTTATATTAAGAAGCTCATCAAGAGGAAAGTCTCCTCAGAGGACGACTCTTCAAACAACAATCAGCAACAATCTAAGTAAAACATCTCATCATGCTGTATATTAAATTATTTCTAATCTATCTTGAAATAGGTCTTTTTGGATTTGGTGGTGGATATGCCATGCTCTCACTTATTCAGGATAAGGTAGTTACCCAGATGCATTGGCTGAGCAATTCAGAATTTACAGACATTGTGGCTGTAAGCCAGATGACACCCGGTCCAATCGGTATCAATAGTGCCACCTATATCGGCTACAAAGTGACCGGTTCTATTTGGGGAGCTGTGACGGCCACCACTGCTGTCAGCTTACCTTCAGTCATATTGGTGCTGATTATCTCTTACTGCTTTGCCAAGTTTAAGGGAAACAAATTTGTTGCTGCGGCATTTGTCGGCATTCGTCCGGCCACCGTAGGTCTTATAGCTTCTGCTGCTATGCTCTTAACTCTTCAGAGCGGTTCTATTTATTACCTTATTCAACATATCTCAGGAGCGATTGCATGGGATAAGGTGGTAGTAACGGAAAACTTCTTGGACTGGAAGAGTTGGATTATCTTTTTGGGAGCATTTATTGTAACCATCAAGAAATGGATTCACCCTATCTTAACGATTGTTTTGGCCGGTCTAATCGGATTCTTGCTTTATTGATTAGAGATATCACAATTCTATAAACAATGCAATCGAATACAAATAATTTGGGAGAGTGCCAACAACAGCGAGCCACAATTCAGATAGATGGCATACCGGTGTGTGTTACATACAAGAGAATGAAAAATGTCATCCTGCGTATTGACACAAAAGACAAAGTAGTTAGAGTTTCTGCACCCTTCGGTTGCCACCACGATCTCATTGTAGAAATAGTAAGAAAGCATAAAGAAAAAATCAAATCCAGATTTAGTAAGCGGGCTGTTTTTGATATTTCCGAGCCGGATTTGTCTGAAGGTGGCTTAATCCCTTTCCTCGGACAACTATTTAGACTTCATATTGAACACATTGAATATACAACCGCAAGGAATGTCTCCATCAATCACGAAGACCGCACAATCACATTATTTGTCTGTTCTAATGACTCTAAGAGAGAATTGTTTCATATACTTACTCAATGGTATTTCAAAAACTTTCGCAATATATTGATCCCAATCATAGATAAGTATGCAGCCAAGGTTGGTCGAAAAGCAAATACATATGGGATAAAGATAGTGAACGGTTATTGGGGAATCTGTAGAAATCGTGCAAAAAGCATCATATTTAATCTTAAACTAATAGCAATGCCAAGTGAAGTGATTGAGTTGATAGTCCTTCATGAGCATGTTCACCTAAAGCATTTCAATCACGGCAAAGACTTTAAAGCAGAGATGACAAGACTCATGCCGGATTGGAAGCATAGAGAAGATGAGCTCAAATCATATCAAAGATATTTTATATGAGAAATATTTTGAACTGAATCGACTAACCAAGTAGCAGAATAAATAGCCCCTCAAAAAGCCAAAAGAGCAAACCTCCAAAAACTTTGTTTTACGATATTAGTATCATTGCAAAAGAGAATCATTTTTAGTATCTTAGGCGAAGAGAAATAAACTTATAACCATGGAGATAAGCATATTATTTACCTTCCTTTTGATGATTGTGTCGCTTGGCGGATTACTCCTTCAAGGGGGTAAGATATGTCTTATGATGGATCAAAAGGCAGATGCCTTCCCGGCCATCAAATACAATCTCGCAAACTATCTTTCTCTTAAGGCTGTGAAGCTCGATGTTAGAGAGATATATTTGTTAAATAATATTGCCTTACCTACAGTATCAAAAGCTACTCAAATAACCTTTATTCAACCCCAAAATCTTAAATTCAAGGGTTAGGGTTACCTGACCTTCTTACCGACTTCGCCCGTTTTATAGTACGAAACGGGCTTTATTTATGCGCTATTTTAACAAATAAGCTCGCGCGAGAAGCAATCCATTCTCGCGCGACTTTCGATCCGTTGTCGCGCGACCTTGACATGCGAAGTCGCGCTACTTCAAGTGCAACCTCGCGCGAGTTTACTTTCAAAGTCGCGCGAGAATGGATTGTAAGTCGCGCGACCTTCCAAAAAAGGCGGCCTTAAAGCAATAGTGTCCTAAACGTTTTTGACGAATAAAAAGAAAAGGGTAGGTTTGTATTGAACAAAAAAGAACAGCTCCAAGAGCTGTCACCAACCACCCTTTTCATGGCAAATATAACACTATTC
>NZ_JBHSGO010000114.1:0-4052 GCF_042654485.1 Falsiporphyromonas endometrii
AAAATTTTAGAAGACTGACGATTGATTATGAGTTTCATGCCGCTACTGCAGAGGCTATGGTTCAACTTGCTTTCTGCAAAATATTGCTTAATAAATTCTCTGAATAATTTTTAAACAGCTTCTTAATATAAAGGCAACAGTATCTAAAAAAACTCTTCTACTCGTGCTTCTATTTTTCTCGTTGTGCACGCGGCTATAAAAGAAAAGCTCCTGATTTCGCTTGAAAATCAGGAGCTTATGTTGTTTTTCTTTTCTTTGAAGTGGTGCCACCAGGAATCGAACCGGGGACACAAGGATTTTCAGTCCTTTGCTCTACCAACTGAGCTATGGCACCTTGTTTTGTTTGTCTCTCAAAACGGTTGCAAAGATAGGGCTTATTTTTTAACCTCCAAATATTTTAGTGAAGTTTATGAGCACTATTTTTTATAATATCTACTAAGTATTTCTTATCTATACCTTTAAGAAATGAAAGTTTTTTATCTTTTCTCTTTATCTGCTTCCCCTTTTTCTCTATTCTTCGTGTATCAAAGCCGGCTGTCAGATAAATTATTCTCCATTTGAAACATGGAGATTGGGGTCGGTCAAAGCCTGATGTCCGGTAAGAGAAAGTTCTTTTGTTACTAAACAAGTTTCTCCTGTCCTAATTCTTCGTAATATAGATTGGAAACATCAGATAAGATGTGTTGTGAAAAAGCACATACAACGATTTGTTGTTGGAAGATGTAGTAAAAAACTTTTCATCCTTACCTGTTTGGAGGGTGATTATCTGTTTTGTGCATGAAGTTTATCTACAAAGTTGTTTATGTCTTGTCCCTCTTTTTTGATCATTTCATTGTGATATTTAAGAGCTTCACCAAATTCTATTCGTGAGATTTCAGCACGGTGACTTGCAACAAATCTTTCGCTGCATTCATTGGCAAGGAGGATGCAAAAGTCATTTAGTTTCTCTTCGTCAAAGAGCAGAATCAATTCTGTATCCTCTTGCAATTTTCTGGCATCACGATGACATTCAGCATATAACTTTGCGGCAGCTCCTGTAAAATGATTAAACTGATCTTTGTGGTTTTTGAAATATTCAAACTGCTCGATAAGCATATCATAAGAATCTCGAAAGAGATCGAAGTCGGTTGTACTTCTCATAACCTCCAGTGCATCATATATCTTGAATGCACCACTCAGCAGTTTAATATTTTTATCATCAAAACTTGCATATGCATCTTGTGCCAATGCTATCTCTTTCTCAACATAGGAGGTTACCTTCTCAGTATTTTTTTTGAGTTCATTCAATTTATCTTGGGACTCTTCCTTAAAAACTTGCATCAGTCGAGATTTTCGTTTGCGATGTAAGGATGGGATACATACAGCCGTAATGACTGCAAGAAGAAGATTTATGACAAGGAAAACGGAACTTGTCGTATCTAAATGCGTTAGCCCAATGACAAAGTTTGCAGTTGTCACACAGAATACAATATAGTTGATGATTAATAATAGTTCGATCATTGTTAGACAGGGTGTTTGTATGAATAAAATCTTAAGACTAAATATCGTTTGATTGCATTGTTGTTATGAGTCTACTCTAAAATGGCATCAGTGCAGTTTGACTCTAAAGAAATATCTCTTCGACTTGGTTATATTATTTGCCGGCAAAGGTCAGTTACATAGGCTGTTGTAGACTTTTTACCCGGAACCAAAATTTGAACATAGAATACTTTGCATAGATGAGATCTCTTCCTTACAGCATATTTGGGGTTACCAAGAAAATAAAATGCACAAGTTATGGACTTAAGTTTATGAGACTTAATCGATTGACATCAAAAAGTTGCAATTGGCTTCAAATCTCCGGCATTGAATAAATGCAAATCCAATTTAAGAAAGTTTTAACTCGATTGTGAGTTTTTATTTTCTCTGTCAGCTTCGTTATAAAGGTACAACATAAATACAGATAAACCCAAAATATCATTATTACATTTTGTGGAAAAATCGCACGAACGATGTGCCCTTAAAAATATTGATTGATGCATCACATTGATGTTTCCCGGCACAATCTCAGATACTTTATATTCTTATAGTTTTTTATTCATGATACCTGAGACCTAAAAGAACTCCGATGCAATATGCATTATGAGGTACCAATTTTATAGGATAATAGCGTTGGCAAACAATATAAGACTCTATCATGAAAGATCGTTTTACAGGATTTTGATTATAAGATTTCTTTTTACTATCGTCTCCAAATGCTGTATTGTTGCAAAAATGGTACCTTTTGAGTATATTAGTCATCTACAAATAATAAATTTCATGGAGATAAGCATTTTACTTACCATACTTTTGATTGTCCTTTCGCTTGGCGGATTATTCCTCCTTGAGGGTAAGATATGTCCTATTAAAGAGGAACAAATCAATGACTCCGTAACCATCAAATATTATCTCATGAATAGTCTTTACAAATGGGCTGTGAAGTTCGAAATGAAAGACCTCTATATGTTAAATACTGTTACCTTGATTGGTATCCAAAAAGCTATTCAAACAAAGCTTATTCAACCTCTAAATCTCAAATTCGAGGGTTAGGGTCACCTGACCATTTTGCCGATTATGCTCGTTTTATAGTACGAAACGGGCTTTTTTTATGCGCTATTTTAACAAATAAGCTCGCGCGAGAAGCAATCTATTCTCGCGCGACTTTGGATCTGATCTCGCGCGACCTTGACATGCGAAGTCGCGATACTTCAGGTGCAACCTCGCGCGAGTTTACTTTCAATGTAGCGCGAGAATGGATTGCAAGTCGCGCGACCTTACAAAAAAGGCAGCCTGAAAGCTGTTTTTTGGTAGGCGAGAGATTGTTTCCGAGATGCTTTATATATAATTTAACATATGGCTATGTAGAATAATTTGCTTCCATTAGCTTTCTTTGGACAAAAGGGATTTTTTTGAGGCCAAAAAAGAGGTGTTTTCATGAAGAAACAGGCTCAAATAAATTTACATTATTTGACTAATAAGGTATAAATTCACACTAAATAAAAGCGATATTCTTCCGTCTCATAATTAGAATTTGTCGATGAGAATACTGTTTATAGAAGAAGAGAAGGTCCACTTTCTAAGTAATGGAAAGGACTCTTAATGGTAAAATTGCATGGGAGAAACAATGATATCAAATACTATGGCAATGGTATTAAAATAAAAGACATCAGCAATTTGAGTTATTGCTGATGTCTCATCCGGTTGATTATATACTATATAAGCTGTATGTGTTTGCTATTCGCTCGAAAATTTAACTTAAAGTTTTTTCTAAAACGGATATTATTTATGCTTTACAGATAGGTTATAATTGTAGTATTCCTTTTTGCCTGTAACATCCTCTATCACTTTGAGGAAGGGAGGAAACTTTAGGTTTTCAGGTTCTTTTACTCCCTCGATTTCGAGTATATTTAGACCAATATTAGGTTGAATGTAAGAATCCAACTCAAAATATTGCCCATGCCACACGAAATTTTTCCTGGTCTTTACAATTGTCTCTCTAAGAGGGTCTGCCATATGAAGCAACTCCACGTAGTGCCTTGGTGTGATCTTGCGTTCTGTCTCTATTTGCTCAGTCTCGGATACTTTTTTCTTTTTAGTTAAGAAATAGACATACGATCCTTGTTTGCCTCGTCTCCTAATTCTCACCTCTTCATCTTCTTCTGTCTGAATATAGGTTTGAGTAATCTCGCTTTCGGTACAATTGGGAATTTCTCCTACCACTTCAACGATATATTTTCTTTCCTGCTCAATGGGTACCGGTGTACCAAGTACATTGGATATCTCCTCCAATACACGATGAAGTTTTTTCTCAAAAGAGACCTCATTATCAATAATCCTTAAGTGGTGATGACCGGTCCATGCCTTAGAAGCTGTTTAAATTTAATTGAAAAACAATCTTATATAAGGAATTAATATATTGAATATCAGTAGGTTAGTTGATTTATTATTTGTAACTTTATGATTATCAAACAATTAAAGTTATGGAACAATATTCAACCAACCTGACTGATAAACAGTGGCAAGTTATCGAAAAA
>NZ_JBHSGO010000115.1:0-4095 GCF_042654485.1 Falsiporphyromonas endometrii
ATATACAAGTCAGTCATAGAGAGACTTGGAAGAATGGGCATAGGACAAGGCGACAAGACTTCGATGTGATGGGAGCATACTGACGTATGTGACCGAACTCGAATGTCGCAGGCAACGAAGTAATATGCCCATTATTCCAAGTCTCTTAGAGTTTTCCGTCCTCTATCATATGAATAATCCTCTCAATCAAAGCATCCTCCGGAACATGCAAAGGATCATACTTCTCCTTCAAACTGGCCCCGAATAGATTGGCATAAGCATTCCACCAAAAAGCTTTCCAGCTACCTGAGATTGCTTTTACTATATCATAGCTTGTCTGATTGGTCTGTCTTCCAACAAGTTTTATAAGTATTTTCCCTTGTCTCAAAGTTAATTTTTTCATAATAGGCTTGTAGGTTTCCATCAGCTCATCTTGTACTCTTTTGAGGTGTTTCTCTCTATCTTTTTTATTCGGCATCGTTTGAGTGTACTCATAGGTTTCCACCAACTGTGCAGCCCAAGATTTAGCTATAGGTAAAGTTTTTCTGACATCCCTAATAAGTCGCCATAAGATTTGCTTTTGCTCTTTAGTCAAAGGCTTATATGCTTTATTGGAGACAATTAGATTGGGTAAAACAGTTATGTATATAGTATCTCCATTCTCAATATGCATCATCATGATCGAATCTTGCTTCACAGGGGTTTCGAAGTGGCCTTGAGCCTTCATCTCTTCAAAAGATAAAGAATAAACAAGCAAAGAGACGAATATTGTAATAATTACTTTTGTTATCCTCATATTCAAGTGTATCAATTATTAGGTGCTAAAGTTAATAATTACCAAGCTAATTAAAACAGTTTACCTTGAGAGAAAACACAAAAACAAATTAACTTCAATAGACAATTCCTGCTTAAATAGTTTTATCAAAAGAGTAATCGATGTGTGACTAAACCCATTTTGAGTAAGAGTTTAGTATTCTCCTTACATACTTCATTGACTTTTTGAGATTAACTTTCTTACCTTTACGGGGTGGAAAAAGGAAGATACATCATCTGTCCACCAATCTATTCGACCAAACAAACCATATGTTTAAGGAATATTATACTTTAACAAATGACTTCAAATAAACTACTTTTCTTATTTACGTCGTTCTTGCTTTGCTCCATGGCGGTGCGAGGCCAACAACATTATTATGTAGGTGATACAAACCGTCCGGAGCATCAAGTGATAGATTCTTCTACTATTACCCTCGATTGGTCAGGAGAAGCTTTTTTTAGAAACAATGAGTATCTAAGCAATTTGTATACCGGATATACCCTTCCGGGATATAGACTTTCTGCCTCTGTAGGGTATTCCATCAAAGCTCTTTATGGGGCAAAGCTAAGCGTAGGACTATACAATTTGGGATACTTTGGGGCAAGCAAATATCCGGGGAGTGTAGCTTATACAGATGTAGCCTATTGGTCAGATCGCAAACATGCAAATAAAGTGCATCTCTTGCCCATTGTTAGAGCGGAAATCAAACCAACATCCAAATCGATTTTTGTTTTAGGAACAATTTACGGAGCAGCTTACCATCAACTAATTGCTCCTCTTTATAATCCGGAACTTAACCTAACCGCTGACCCGGAAATGGGTGTCCAATATAGATATGGCAACAATAGGTTTCAATCCGATATATGGGTCAATTGGCAAAGCTTTATATATAAAGTAGATAATCATCAAGAAGCTTTCACCGGCGGTCTAAGCATAAATTACAATCTTATGCCGCAAGAAAAGAGTTTTAGGTTGAGTATGCCTCTCCAAGTTGTTGCATGCCATAGAGGAGGAGAATACAATCTCACTCAAAATGATACAGTACATACTTGGATCAATGCAGCATTGGGTATTCAAGCAGCTTACCGTACCAACCTATTGGGGAAAACAGACCTTACAGCCTCTCTTTATGGTTTGGGTTATCTACAAAGAGGTGAACATTATCCATCAAAAGATGGAAAAGCTTATTATGTAACATTGGGTGCACACCATAAAATTGCCAATTTGGAATTGGCTTACTTTAGAGGTGATGGATATATTTCTCCTCTTGGACTTCCATTTGCAAATTGTCTGAACGCTCACAGAGAAGCTATCGATCAAAAGAAAAGTTCTTACTTCCAGATATACGGAGATATACATTACACTTTTAAGCCTGGATTGACATTTGGATTTAGCACCACTTTCTGGATCCATCCCAATAAACCATACAATGGAAGCAGTTCGGCTATGGAGGCCTATATGTCTATCTCTCCTTCAGTTATTCTTAAAAAGTAATTACCTTACTGGCAATAAAAACAACTCTATTATGACACAATTCAAACATTCGCCCAAATGGACAGATAAGCCCTTATTTACTCCTAATATGATTACATCTCTCAAAGAAGATGAGATATTTGTTTTTGGTAGCAACCTCCATGGAAGGCATCTTGGAGGTGCTGCAAGCGTGGCCTTCAAACACTTTGGAGCAGTAATGGGTGAAGGCGTAGGGCTTTTTGGGCAATCTTATGCCATTCCAACCATGCAGGGAGGTATAGAGACAATCAAGCCATATACAGAGCAATTTATAGCATTTGCAAAACAGCATCAAGAGCTATTCTTCTTCGTCACGCCCATAGGATGTGGCATAGCCGGATTTACAGAAGAGCAGATAGCTCCTCTTTTCGAGGAAGCTCTTACCCTTGGCAACATTTCATTGCCAAGAAAATTTGTAGAGATACTACTCCACTAATCACCGGTTTATCGATAGCCTTTATAAGAATAGGTAAACTGTTATAGATGAATATGTGTATAAGGGTATGTCATATTATAACATCAAAATGCACTAATATCTTTTTGGATGATTGGTGAGTTTTTGTGCTCAGTTCAAAGTTTTCTCGTAGCATTTTTCTATTAATCCAATATAGGTTTCATTAGACAGTCCCTTTAGTATAATGTTATATCTTCCTGATTTCGTTAGAATTGCATTGCAATTGGCATTTCAATTCACAAATTAGTTTTCATAAATACTTGTTATTCAAAAAAACTTTGCTACTTTTGCATCGGTCAAACGGGATGTAGCACAGTTGGCAGCGCGCCACGTTCGGGACGTGGAGGTCGGAAGTTCGAGTCTTCTCATCCCGACCATAATGGGGAATTTAGGTTCCCCTTTTTTATTTATAGCGTCTGTGAATTATATAAGATTTATGACGATCAATAACCAAACTCCCTTTGGAATCTCCATCGAACAGGTGTGATAAGCATAGTTATCCATCAAACTAAAAGCCTAAAGTCACTTTTCTATTTGATCGTAAATATCTATAAATCACAGATAAATGACACAATAAGCATAATCATGCTTACATTTTTTCTATATTTAATCAATAATATTTGTCTAATAGATATCTTTTTATACCTTTGCAGAAAGGATTAGATAATATGCCGCATCGCTCAATTTGCGAAACTCATCAATTATACTAATTCCGAGGGCAATTTTGCTTTTAATGGCGGGCCGCACTACTTCGGTAGAGATTCTTTGAGTCCGGCGGATTACAGAGATTGCAAAATCCTCAAATCCTGTCATTAGGAGTTTTGACTTTTCAGTGATGCGGCTCCCCATAACAAAAGGCTTGGAAATTTTTTCAAGCCTTTTGTATTTTATTTTATTGCTGTCTGGTAAAAGTTTTGGCAGCACAGCAAACTTGGATTTCATATAAATTGCTCTCTATTCTCTCAATTGCTCACTAATCAAATGGTATTACCTATTCTAAGGCATTGGTCTGTAAATTACGCTTAGTTTTATCGGACAGCCAACCTCTCAATACATTCAAAAAAAAAGAAAAACAGTCCATTTAGGCAAATCCTTTGCCCCATAGGCATTCGCTTGGATCAAATACTGATTGATGACTCAATCTTGCAAATGATTTTGTAAGACAGCCGACTTTAGACTCTAAAGGATGGGGCTTATCTTTCAAGATTGAAAGGTAGTATCCCAAAAAGTGTGTAAAGGAGATTTATCTTTGAGTCAAAATTAATCATTTCCTTTCATTGTTTAGTTCATCCGTCAGGCGGGCATGAAAAACACCGGGGGGATTGGCGTCCGCCCG
>NZ_JBHSGO010000116.1:0-4107 GCF_042654485.1 Falsiporphyromonas endometrii
CTTGAACGATTTATTTGCGTGTTTGGGATTAGCCCAGACCCGCAAGTTATTGACAAACTTTTCAAAGAACTCATTTTATTTACTGCCAGAGCCGCTTAGGCTTGGATATTTTTTAACGAACTATTGCTTATTTATATGCGTAATATATTATATTTGCATTGCAAATGAGGAGGGGCTTATACCACCATGACTTGTAAGACAAGGTCTTGATTCCTCTTTTTGTTGTAGTCTTTGATCTTTTCCTAAGAAACTATTTAAATAAATTTGAATGGTTCTGAGGTTATTTAAGGTGTTTATGTATGAACAGTGGTCTATTTAACCACATTATTTACCATTTATAAAACTTAACTACGACTTTGATTTCAAGGATATATTACATAATCGAATGTCAGAAGTTGTTTTGAATGAATTGAAGTTACTTCTAATGTTTGAACCACTTTTTCATTGTAAACAACATTATTTTGATAATAGTTTGTCGTTTAATCTATACTTATTAAGGAATAATTAACATTATAGTTTACCATGGCTAATTGTAAGAGCAGGATGATTTTTTTTGCTTTGATTTGTGAAATCTATGCGAGGGGAACTTCTGCCTACATAGCCATAAAAACATGAAACAATGAGATACAAAAATCTTATTTATGCAATCCCATTGGCCTTTGCCATGACATTCAGTTCGTGTGTGAAGGTCGACAAAGAGTTTGACCTGGATCATATTGATGGTACAGTGGGGGTAGGAGGAAAGCATGCAGCTTTTCCACTTGGTTCATCTGAGAAATATTATCTGAAAGATATTTTTGAAGATGAGAATTCCAATTCTAATAATCTCGAGTCCAGAGATGGTAATTACTATTTCGTTAGTAAAAACAGTTTGAAAGAGACAGAGGTAGATATCGATTTAAATCTTTCGTCTAAGGATATCGAGTCTACAGCGAAGTCGTCTATTTCCTTGCCGTCTGGAACTCCAACAGGAAGAGAGCTTACTTTAGAAGGTCTTCCCGGTGTGTCGATGGATCTTCATTCGACAATGAAATTGGATACTAAAGATGACAGGCTGGTCGAATTGGCACAAGTCAGCCTTGAGAACAAAACTTTGAGTCTTCAATTCGGTATGGTCGACGGTCAATTTGAAAGTTTGACTTTTAAGAATGTTGAATTCAAATTCCCTAAGTATATCCGATTTGATTCATCAAGATTGCCTGAAGGATTTACGTTGAAGCAGACAGATGACGGAGCAACATTGTCGGCAAAACAGCTTATATGTCACAGGAATAAACCTATTATTTTTGGTTTTAGTGAGCTTCGTTTTGCCGACAAATGGGATGATGGTAAGAATCATCCGGCAGAGGATGCCAGCGGCATTAAGATCGAATCATTGTCCAAGGGTATTGATTTTAACTGCGTTATTAAGTCTGAAAAACTCGATATTACAAAAGGTAGCTTTAATAGTACATCGCCTTCACTTCAATGCGATGCTCATATCGATGGAAAATTTGATGTAAAGAGTGTTTCAGCAAAAGTTAAATTTGAGTCAACTCAGAGAAGTGAATATCTTTTTGACAATTTCCCTTCTGCATTAGATAAGGAGAGGACGATGATCAATCCGACTAACCTTGCCATTTTGTTGGAGTGTAACAATACTATTGCGGGGTTGAGTTTTGATATTGATGCGACTTTAAGTACCGTAGACAATAAGAACAGTATCAATGTTAGTGGTATTCATTTTGATACAGGCCATAATAAAGTAGTTATATCCAAAGCGAAATATGTAGGAGAGTGTACTCAAAACAAGCTTGTTGAGAATATCGAATCTCTTATTCAACCTATTCCGGATAAATTAAACGCAGAATTTATTCTTAGAATCAAACCGGATAAGTTCGTCACTATCAAGCCTAATATGCATATTGAAGGGGTAACAACGGACTATGAAATTCCATTCCAATTTGAAGAGGGTACACAGATTGGTTATAGAGATACTTTGGATATTGGTGAAATCAATGAAGATAAAGTTGAAATAAAGCGGGCTAAACTTCATTTTGTGTTGGAGTCTGTTGTGCCATTTTCAATTGAGTTTCTACAAGATTATATGAAGCTTTTAAATTCTGATAATCAGGAACTTAAGAATGTTAAGATTACTTTGGAAAAAGGTTTTGTACAAGGAAGTAAAGATGGTAAGACTCCGGTGTCAAGCGAAGTTGTTATTGTGCTTGATGACCCAATCGGAGATCAGATTGCTAAGTTGAACAGCCTTACTTTCGAATCCAAGGCGATGACGACCGGAATGGGTATCTTCCTTCGCGAAGATCAATGGTTGAGAGGCAAAAAATTGTATTTGGAATTGCCCGGAGGAGTAATAATAAAGGATGATAGTGATAAAGAAGACAATAAAAACGACTAATAGACTATAGAGATGTTCAATCATATTAAACTTGCTTTCGCAGGATCTTTGATTTTGTTGGCTTCATTATTGCCAATCAAAGCTCAACAGAGTTTTCAATTTTATTCGTTAGATGGTGTCAGTCAGAGACAGCAACTTAATCCGTCTTTTATCCCCAAACACAATTATATCAGTATTCCGGCGCTTGGAAATATATCTTTGTTTGGAGCTATGAATGTGGGTGCTTCGGACTTCTTATTTAAGAGAGATGGTAATTTGGTGACGTTCTTACATCCGGATGTCAATGCCAAATCCTTCTTAGACAATTTACCCAACAAGATATCAATAGGAAGCGATTTTAGTCTTCAGCTTCTTGGAGCAGGATTTAAGTTGTATGGAGGTTATGCGAGTATCAATTTCTCTTTTGAGGAATATAGTGATATTACGATTCCTAAAGAGTTGTTCAGATTTGCCAAGTTGGGTATGGATGACGAGAATATATCCAAGTATAATATCAATGATTTGCATGCAACAGAAGTTAATTTCTTTAATTTTCAGTTGGGATATGCACGACCGATCAATGATAAGTGGACTGTTGGAGCTCATGTCAATTTCTTGTTAGGTACCAATCTTACCAAGATATTGATTGATAAAATGCAGATATCTATGTCTCGAGATCGTTATCAAATTCATAGCAGCAATAGTTATATCGCTTATGGCAAGGGGATTACTTTTGGCAATAAGGTAGATGATAATGGTCAGATGACTGATGAGATAGATTTTAGTGACAACGAAATAAAGTTCTCGGATATCATGAAAATTAAGGGCTTTGGTATGTCAATGGATTTGGGTGCGACTTATAAGTTGAGAGAGGATCTTGAAGTTTCTGCGACATTGAAGAACCTTGGGTGGCTTAATTTTGGCAATATGTCTCGTGGTAAATTTGTAGAAGATTATCAGTTTGATGGTTTTAAGTTTGACCCATCAAATTCATCCTCATTGTCCGATCAGGCTAAAGATATGGAAGATGATCTAAAGGAGTTTACAAAGGTGAAGAAGGATGATAAGACCTATTCCGAGTCCTATGCTTTGCCGGTTATCTTTGCCCTTGGAGCTAAATATAAGATGCCTTTCTATGATAAATTGTCTGCGACCGGACTTTTCCATAGCTGTTTCAATAAGCCTGCTTTGGGTACCGGTCTTATGATTGGTGCAAATATTGAGCCGACACATTGGTTTGGTTCATCTTTGAATGTTGATTTTAGCACAGTCGGCGTTACTCCGGGGCTTGCTATAAGTTTGCATCCCAAAGGATTTAACTTCTTTTTAGGGGCTCAACTGAGTATGCTTAAACTTGCCAAGGATTCTTTTGTGCCCCTGGACAAATCCAACCTTACACTAAACTTTGGTATGGATGTGACTTTCTAAAAACATTATTCTATCAAGATTATAATACGTGAAGAGGAGGTAAAAGACCTTCCATAGGATCAACTTTTCTTCTTAAATTTTTTATATCAAAGGGATGAGTCAAGATGATACATTTTGATTTGTCCCTTTGTTTTTGATGTGTGTACACCCAATCGATATTACTTGTGCCCATTATGTGATACTGTCCCGAAAAAGTGTGTAAGACTCAAGACTGTTATCTTTGAAAAAAACAAAATAAAACGATAAACCGTATGAATCTTACACGAGTACAAATTAAAGAAATTATTTCGAATTGTCTGTCA
>NZ_JBHSGO010000117.1:0-4137 GCF_042654485.1 Falsiporphyromonas endometrii
GAATACTTTTGTGCATCGTCTTACTTTTAAGTTCTTATGATAAAGATAAGACAATTGGGGCTGAATTCTGTGAAGTTTTTCAGCCCCTTATTTTTTTGTCGCAAAAACTTTTATCGGACAGCAATAACTTTGAAAGTAAACTCGCGCGAGGTTGCACTTGAAGTAGCGCGACTTCACATGTCAAGGTCGCGCGACAACAGATCTAAAGTCGCGCGAGAATGGATTGCTTCTCGCGCGACCTTACTTGTTAAAATAGCGCATAAACAAAGCCCGTTTCGTACTAATAAAACGGGCAAAGTCGGCAGAAGGTCAGGTGACCCTAACCCTCGAATTTGAGATTTTGGGGTTGATTCAAGGTTGTTTGAGTTGTTTTTTGAGCAATAACAACGGTAACATCATTTAACATATAAAAGATTCTTGAAACGAGCTTCACAGCCCATTGAAAAGGGGCATCCTTGAGTTCATAATTGATACTTAATAAAGCATCTATTTGGTTCTCTTTGATAAGACATATATCGCACCCAAAAAGGAATACACCTCCAAGCGAGAGTATAATCAAAAGTGTAATAAGTAATATGCTTATCTCCATAAATTATGTTTTTGTTGAAAGTCAAGATACTAAAAATATTCCTCTTTCTCAATGAAATTCCAGATGTGGCATAACAACTAATCAGAAAAATGAATAAAATCGAATAACCTACAAACTAATCAATAATTATGCGGATACACTGTCATTTCCATTACAGTGCTTAGCAGTAAAAAGCAGAAACAAGAGGACTAACACAGGAGTTCAGTGACTAAATCATTACCAATCAAAATCCAATATACGGATAGTTTTTACTCAAAAGCAACGACAGGACAACTTAAAACTACTAATTGAGAACGGTGGTGGAGAGCTATAAAATTACCCTTTTGTGTATTTGAGCAAAATCGGGTTACTCCTAATTTTGCTCATGTAAAAACAGATCAATAAACGCAACTTACAAGGCATCTTGTAAATCAATTATTAAATAGACAAAATTTATGAAAAGGTTGATTCTATTTTCAGCTATCAGCGCAATGAATATTCTTTTTAGCGCATTATTTTCAACTATTCATGCTCAAAACCAAGAGCAAAATGAATACTATTATCAAGGTTATACCTTCGAACAAACAAATGGTGCTAAATCAGCAAGCCCATATCTTAGGATCGTAATGATTGGAGACAAAAACACTGTTCCAGAAGCAGTTTCAATGAGTAATGCCATTGGGGATGTATCGTTTAAAGGCACACCCACAAACATTTACATCCAAAACAAATTGGAAGTATATGCCGGGAAGAAATTAATTGGAGTATATCTCCCCAAAAAATGGACAGCAAAACCACCCTTCGCAAGTGGTAATATCAACACTCATATGAAAGTTCCATCTAATCTGGATTTTTACAAGACAAAAGAATTAACAATACCCACTGAACAGATCTCTTTGAGGAGCTTCCTTAGTGGAATATCTGATATTGAGATAGATGAGGATAACTTTTTCATCAAAGGATATGATGGAAGCTTAAGATTGTTTGTCAACAACAACAATCTTCCGGCGGACAAAATAAAGTCTCTTCTCGATCATCTTACAGTTAATTACATTAAAAGTTGCCAACTCATTGTATTTAACGAGCCTAACAAATACTTTTCAGGTGCAATCAATATCACTTTGACTGTAGGAGACCCCGGAAAATTCCCTTCAGATACGCAATATATTAACAGTCTCCCCCTATGCCAATGAAACGTCTATTACTATTGAATCTCTTTTTGGTGATAACTACGGCTTCCTTTGCTCAAATTACGCTCAATGGGAAAGTAAGTGAAAAAGAGAGTAAATCAGAGATTTCTTTTGCCAATGTGGTATTGTACCAAATAAGCGATACGACCAAAATATTCACAGGGACAATGACTGATCAATACGGAGAATATCATTTGGAGAATATTCCTGTCGGACAATACAAAATAAAAATTAGTTATATCGGCTATAAGACACATCAACAGAAATTACGCCTTGCAGTGCCATCATCAGGCAATGTCATGGTAAAAAACTTTGAACTTTACCCAAATAGTACAGAACTTGGTGAACTTGTCGTAAAAGGCAGTCTAACACATCAAAAAACGGACCATAAGGTTATGCTGTTTAATAAAGAACAGATAGCCAACGCAAACTATGCCAAGGATTTGTTGCGGACAATGCCAAACATTCGCGAAGAGCCAATAAGCGGGAAGCTATCCACTATGCAAGGGGGCGGATTGCTTGTGCTTATCAATGGCGTAAAAGCTACTGATGCCCAACTCAAAATGATACCGCCAGAAAAGGTATTACGTGTAGAGTATTATGATATTTCCCCAGCAAGATATGCCTATGTGGGTACAGTGATTAATGTTATTACCAAAACATTAGATAATGGCTATGCACTTGGAGTACAGACATTAACTGCTTTTACAACGGGGTTCAACAATTCAAATGCATATTATTCCGTTACTCATGGCAAGCATCGATTTGACATTGAATATGAATTAAACTATCGAAATTACAAGAACAGAATAGAAGAGGTTCAGTATAATTATTTGTTAGGTAATACAATGTACCAAGACCACACCAAAGGTAAAGACGCCTTTGGATATACCACTCATAGTCTTTCCTTGAAATATGCTTTCGCAAAATCTGACAAGCATATATTTCAAGCAACGCTGATGCCGGATTACAGCACCTCTTTTTCAAAAGCTGTTTATGAGGGAACTTATCAAAATGGCAATGATTGGAGTGCTCTTAGCAAAGACTGGGATAAAAATGACAAGACCATACATCCGTCTCTTGATTTATACTATTGGCAGAAATTATCTGACAAAGACGAACTGAGTCTAAACCTTAACTTAAACCATTTCCAAACCAAAGGACATGACAACCGCAAAGAATGCGGCAAAGAAACAAACAATAAATCTACGAAGAGTTCATGACTCTAAATAACCAAAAAAAAAGTATCATTGGCGAAGTAGCGTATAGCAGAAATCTTTCGATTGCCTCAAGACTCAATGCCGGTTATAAGGTAGAATATAGTCACCTACTAAGCGATTTGAACAACCTGTTCGGAGATAGCAGGTATACATCAGACTATTTGCAACAATATGTATATGGTGAAGTCACCGGGATGAAAGATAAATGGATGTATCGTCTAAGTTTAGGATTTACGCACATTTACAATGAGAGCCTTGATAATAAATACAATCGGCTGCTATTCACGCCTAAACTTGTAATTGGATATAATATAGATAGTAGAAATTCATTGCGACTCATAATGAATAGCACCCCGCTAATGCCAAGCATCGACATGCTCAGCAATAATGCAATCTCTATGACTCGTGATATTATCAAAATGGGTAATCCCAACCTTACAAATGGCTCTATGGCACAAGGTATGCTTATGGAATCTTTTAATAACAAGTGGCTGAGTATCCTTACAGGTGGTTTTTATCAGTATGAACACAATCCAATTAACCAATACTTTCGTGTCGACGGGAACAAACTGAAGCTGACTTATAGAAATACATCGCATAACTACTATTATGGTGGCTTTATACAATCACAGGTTAAACCCCTTGGAAATGAATTATTGCAAATTGGCTTGTTTATACAGCCCTACTGGCAGAAAGCTTCAACACCGGAAGGGATGCAGACGAATTTTTCACTTGAAAATCGTTTTTCTTTAAGCATGCAGTATAAGCACTTTATGCTCAATTATCAGTATGTAATTCCATCCTATTCGATTTCCGGGGTGTTTCGTTCGCTAAGTGAGAATAGCAATGATCTGACTATTACCTATAAAATAAAGAACTGGCAAGTTACCTCCGGGTTGCTGTTTATCGGTAAAGATGCCCATTATAGATCTGAGACTATAAAAGGTTCTGCCGTAAAATACTTTGATGATCGAAGAATACGGGATAACAAATCTATGTTTACCTTAGGACTCTCCTACAACTTCCAGTCCGGAAAAAGTGTGTAAGACCCAAGACAATTATCTTTGAAAAAGAAAAAATAAAACGATAAACAGTATGGATCTTACACGCACACAAATTAAAGAAATTATTTCGAATCAACTGACAAGCAAAGACGGAC
>NZ_JBHSGO010000118.1:0-4212 GCF_042654485.1 Falsiporphyromonas endometrii
ATCTGTTTTAGGAGTTCCTGTGAGTCCAATGGTAGCTCCCATCCAAAAATTGGCTGCTTAAACTCCAAAAATGAGGGGTTGCTAAAAAATTAGAGGCTGAATCATTACGAATAATGACACAGCCCCTACTTTAGATCCGATCTCGCGCGACCTTGACATGCAAAGTCGGCTACTTCAAGTGCAACCTCGCGCGAGTTCACTTTCAATGTAGCGCGAGAATGGATTGCAAGTCGCGCGACCTCCCCCAAAAAGCAGCCTAAAGTTGATTTTTAAGTCTCTGACTTGTCAATTAAAAGCAGCTTATACATAAATTAACATAACACTATGCTGATTATATCCTTTCAATCTTGATTTTTGTACAAACTGAGTCGTTTTCCGGCTTAAAAACGGGTAGATTTGTAGTTAAAAGAGGCTTATTCGTATTTACATTATTTGCTTAATTATATTAATATTTATCTAAAAAGTCTCTTAAAATCTGTTCGATTTAAGAGTGTTTATCTATCGATTTAAACTTAATTCTTGTTGTGTATTCCGAGTCATTTGTATTGTATTCTGATTGGATGGTATTGCGTGAATCATATAATTTGTTTTTATCGTTATTGTCAGTTTATGTGCTTTTATTTTTGACTATTGTCTATTGCTTAAAGTTTTAATAGGCTTTGGGGTTGACAAAGGTCTGTTTTGTAGTCGAATTTTTGTGCTTTGTCAAGTTGATAGGTTGTTTTCTGCCTCCGTCGATGCTTAACGCGATGATAGATTAAAATTGTCATAACGGCCTAATAGCGAAGTTTTTTTTGTAGTTTTGTGCGAAGTGGTCAAAATAAGATATATGATGAATCGAATTGTTTCGACATTCCTTCTAAGCTCTCTCTTTTTGGTTGGAGGGACCTTTGATGTGTTTTCACAAGCTAATGTGGAGCGTTTTGAAGCCTCGAAGCTTAACGACTATGGTGTGGTCTATAGTCTTCCTCGCACGGAAATTGAGGTTGAAGCAATTGTCAGGAAAGAGGCATTTCAGCCCGGTCCATTTGCCGGATACGCACGTACATATTTAGGTAAAGCTGTCCGTACAGAACCTTCTACTCGCTATTCTATTAGAGCAATCCGAGTTCGTTCTGTTGGTGTGGCTGATCCGGACCATAAGTATGTTGTGGAATTTCGTTCGGGTACTGTTGCGCCCTTTGTTTATCTCAATGATAAAGGGCTCATCTGTGCCATCAATGCCGGTGAAGGTGTATCTCCATATAGTTCCCGAGAGGATAAGTCCATGGAGGATATGTTGCAAAATATCCCTTTCCCGGTTTATCCGGATCCATCTTTTCCTCAAGAGTATGCATTGGCAGGCTCTATGTCGAAAAAGGCTGATATTGCAGCCAAGTATTTGTTCGATATACGTGAGGGCAAGGTCGATCTTATGAAAGGTGATGTGGATGCCATGCCCAAAGATGGTGCTTCATTGAAGATTGCTCTTGAAGCTTTGGAAATGCAAGAAGCAGCAACATTAGCTCTGTTTGAGGGTACATCTTCGCAGGAAGAATCGGTTTATAGAGTGCATGTCAATCCGGAGGCTTCCATGAATAATCGTACTATATTTCGTTTCTCAGAATTTTACGGTCCCACTTCTGCTGATGATTTAAGTGGAGCTCCTGTAACTTTAGATCTGAAAGTGCTTGAGAATACTGCACCTCAGTCGCCAGAAGAAGAACGCAAGATGGAGAAGGGGCTTAAGGGTATTATATATAATGTGCCCGGTAAAGCTGAAGTAACCATAAAGTATGATGGCAAAGCTCTTATCTCTCGAGAACTTCCGGTTGTGCAATTCGGACAGAGACAGTCTCTTATCCCCAAGTTGTTTAAGGTTCGCAAGGATGATAACATCCAGGTTGTATTTGATCCTGAAACCGGGGCAATTGAGCAAATACATGGAATACAGAAATAAATCAAATCACAATTATTAATACTCAAATCTTATGTTCAAAAATCATCCTAAAGGACTACTCGTTTTAGCCCTCACGAACATGGGTGAGCGTTTTGGATACTACACTATGTTGGCTATCCTCGCTCTCTACATGCAGGCTAAGTTTGGCTTTTCGTCAGGTACTACGAGCATGATTTATGGAACCTTCTTGGCATTGGTGTATTTCTTGCCAATCTTCGGAGGTATCGTTGCCGACAAATGGTTAGGCTATGGTAAAACAATTTTGTTTGGTGTATTGGGAATGTTTGGAGGTTATCTTCTTCTTGCTGTTCCTTCAGGACCGGATGTGGCAGGTATGTCAATGATGTTTGCTGCACTATTCCTAATCTCTGCCGGTACCGGATTATTCAAAGGTAACCTCCAAGCTTTGGTGGGTAAGCTTTATGATGATCCACGCTATCAATCTAATAGAGACATAGCTTTTAGTATTTTCTACATGTTCATCAACATCGGTGCATTCTTTGCTCCGTCAATGGCTAATACTATCAATAAGGCCGTTTTGGAGAAGCAGAATTATGTTTACGATGCTGCTATCCCGAAGAACTTTGTTCGTTTGAATGACAAGGTTGTAGATGAACAGAAATTCATGACAGAGCTTATCCAATCTCATTCTGATTTTGATTCAGAATCAGCAGAAGAACAACAGGCTATCATCAAGAAAGCCAAAGAAAAGCAAGGTGTGATGTTCGCAAAGGACAAAGAGGAAGTAATGTTTAACTTGAAGGCGGCCGGTATTTATCAGCTGACTCATGCCAATGTTATTCCTACTGCCGAAGGTTTGACTACTGACGAATATACATTGCTTGAGAGTCGTGCAAAAGATGAGCAGGCAGCTAAAGAAGCCGTTATTGCTAAGATTAATGCATTTGATACCTCTAATTTGCCGGGCGGTTCGGTTGATAATCCGGATGCATTTGCAGAATCTTTCTCTGCGGAATATGTTCATGACTCATTGTCCACTTCATACAGCTTGTCGTTTGCTGTTGCATGCTTTAGCTTGATTATCTCTGTATTGGTATTCTTAATCTTTAAGAAGAGCTGGAAGTCTGTAGACGTTGTGGCAGGAAAGAAAAATGAAGATGCGGGAGAAGCAAATGCAAATGTTCCCCAGCTTTCTAAGCAGGAGGTTCGCGATCGAATGATTGCCTTGTTCTTGGTGTTCTTTGTCGTAATTTTCTTCTGGATGGCTTTCCACCAGAATGGTCTCTGTATGACATTCTTTGCTCGAGACTATACGATTAGCAACATTACTCCTGTACAGAATATGATGTTCTCACTCCTTTCATTGATTCCGGTGATTGTAATTCTTTATGGAGTGTATGCAATGGTTCTTGGTCTATTTGGAGGAAAGAAGAATCCAAAGGTTGGTGCTATTTTAATTTTGCTCGGTATTGCAGGACTTGCCGGTACCTATTTCATGGATGTGAAAGGTGCGACTGAGCTTGTTAAGATTACACCTCAAATCTTCCAGCAGTTCAACCCATTCTTTATTATTGTGCTTACGCCGGTAGTCGTTGCAATATTCGCAGCACTCAATCGTAAGGGCAAAGAGCCTTCAGCTCCTCGTAAGATTGGCTATGGTATGTTGATTGCAGCTATTGGTTTCGTTGTACTCCTTGTTGCATCTATTGGCCTACCTGCTCCTTCTACATTGAAGGGAACATCTGACGTCTTGGTATCACCAAACTGGTTGATTGGTACTTACTTCACATTGACCATTGCTGAGTTGTTCCTTAGCCCGATGGGTCTCTCATTCGTTTCTAAGGTAGCACCTCCACAGTATTCAGGTTTGATGCAGGGTGGATGGCTTGCAGCTACAGCTATCGGTAACCTCCTTGTAGGTGTGATGGGTACATTCTGGGATAAGCTTCCTTTGGTTGCATTCTGGGGCGTATTGATTGCATGCTGTGTCCTTTCTTTCATCTTCATCTTCTCAATTATGAAGAAACTTGAAAAGGTTGCTGCATAATAAGGCAGTTGAAAGACTTTGAAATATTAAGAGGCCGGATCTTCATCGATTCGGCCTCTTTTTGTATGACGGACATTCCATTAGGGTATCCTCAATTTAGAATATTGGACAAGAAAAAGGAGGCTTGTAC
Organism: Falsiporphyromonas endometrii; assembly: GCF_042654485.1. Taxonomy (NCBI): domain Bacteria; kingdom Pseudomonadati; phylum Bacteroidota; class Bacteroidia; order Bacteroidales; family Porphyromonadaceae; genus Falsiporphyromonas; species Falsiporphyromonas endometrii. The sequence continues at coordinate 4,078 of NZ_JBHSGO010000118.1, forward strand.
GGGCCTCCTTGGTAGTATCCCAAAAAGTGTGTAAAGGAGATTTATCTTTGAGTCAAAATTAATCATTTCCTTTCATTGTTTAGTTCATCCGTCAGGCGGGCATGAAAAACACCGGGGGGATTGGCGTCCGCCCGG
>NZ_JBHSGO010000119.1:0-4246 GCF_042654485.1 Falsiporphyromonas endometrii
TGAACGATTTATTTGCGTGTTTGGGATTAGCCCAGACCCGCAAGTTATTGACAAACTTTTCAAAGAACTCATTTTATTTACTGCCAGAGCCGCTTAGGCTTGGATATTTTTTAACGAACTATTGATACGTATAAATCATATTTTTTAGGTATTTATTTTCATATACTCAAGCATTGTACTTATAAATAACTAAACGTAATCGTATCAATATTTTTTTTCAATATATCATTTAGTTATCCAAATACATTATAGATGTACTATTATTGCAGTATTTAGTACGTAATAATTGATTTAAGACAAATTATTTAAAGAGATAGTATATTTGGGGATTATTGTACAGGTTGAATATTGTACTTAAGTTTGTGACCGAAATAAAATGATTACGGAATATTTCCTCAATAAATGCAAATATTCTTACATACTTTATTAGTAATCAAATAAGTCATAATAACTAGTCAAATAAATACTTAATTAATTTTCTCTTTAAATGAATCACTATCTAGCACAACCTAGAAAACTGTTTATAAGTTTTCTTTTGATGTTGGGCGTTACAGCTATGATGGCGGCTCCGATTACTCAGAAGTCTGCCGAAAGGATAGCGCTACGCTTTTTTACAAACAGTTTGAGAAGTCTTACTCCAGTCGAAACAGTCCATTTGGAATATGCTCCTGCTGTTTCAAGTTTAAGATCTTCACAGCAAAAGAGCTTTTATATATTTAATCGTGGTCAAGATGATGGTTTCGTAATTGTCAGTGGTGACGATCAACTTCCTGAAGTTTTAGGATATAGTGAGAGGGGACATTTTAGCCTATCTGCTAGTCCAATCCAATTGACAGAAATGCTGAAAGCCTATGAGGTTGCGATGCAGTATTATGTTACTCATGATCCTTCCGAATGGTCATACAATTTCTCTTCTTTGAGGCAGGATAATGCTTTTAAATCTGAAATCAAACCTCTTCTTAAGGATATTGAATGGAATCAGGATTATCCTTGGAACTACATGTGTCCCAAAGGTGAAAATATGCCAAATCTTCCAGTTGGATGTGTGGCCACTGCTGCTGCTCAAATCATGCGTCAGTACAATTGGCCTGATCATGGGGAGGGTACTTATTATCATAAAGAGCTGATAAGTGGTAGAGAGCATAAAATTGACTTCAATACTTCGTATGATTGGGCACACATGCCGGAGCGTTTTGAAGATAAAACAAAAGCTACTGAGCAAGAGCGTAATGCTGTGGCAAAGCTTTGCTATCACGTAGGTGTTGCTATGGATATGATGTATTCAGAAGAGGCAAGTGGCACATTTATAGGAAATGTGGTGCGTGCTCTTCGTGAGAATTTTCGATATGATAAATCTGTGATATGTCTTGATAGGTTAGCTTACGAGACTGTTGAGTGGGAAGGAATAATCAAGAAAGAATTGAATGAAGGTCGTTCTGTTTTCTATGGAGGTATGGGTGCCGGGGGTGGTCATGCTTTTGTTTGTGATGGTTATGATGAGAAGGGCCTTTTCCATATCAATTGGGGTTGGGGAGGTAAAAGCAATGGATACTTCAGACTCAATCTTCTCAATCCTCCTGCATTAGGTATTGGTGGTGGAGCCGGTGGTGGATTTAATTATGACCAACAGATGATTATCAATATTAAGCCTGACAAGAACGGGGATTCAGAGATTGCTGAGCCCGAAGTGGTTGGTTATGATTTTAAACTGAGATATAATAAACCAAAGGATATGCTTTTTTCTCCTGAATTGACTGTATATCTAACATCTGAGAAGACATATTCTGGTTCTTTTAGACTTCATGCTGTTAATGTTGACGACAGTAGTGATGAGTTTTTTAGCAAAGAGAGTCCATCAAAGGATTTTATTTTTATGCCTCTTACTACAAATGTCAAAAGGGAGCAAAGAGTTGGTCATGAAATACCCGGTATCATATTGAAGGATGTTAAGTTGAAACCAAATGCCAAATATCTTGTTTTTGCCGAGATAAAAGGACGTAAACAATTTGTTCCTGTAAAGCATATGCTTGGCAAGAAGACAAGTGCATTTATAACGACTGATGAAAAAGGAAAGTTTAAAGAGATCATTTATGATACCAATGAGCCTAATGTAACATTGATAGAAGGCAGTTTTAGCGGTCAGTTTCTAGGTTATGAAAAAAGTACTCTTGAGTTTAAGGTAAATAATACCGGAGAAGAGTACCGAGGTGATGTTGTATTCTACTACAAACAATCTGATAAAAAATATTGGAAGCAGCTTGATGTACAGTTATATAATATTGCGAAAGGTGATAACCTCATCCAATTGGATATTGATCAAATGCCTGCAAAACCAAATAGCGAGATTGATTTGCAAGTTGAAGTTCAGGGTAAAACAATTATGCTGGGCAAGAATTTGCCGGTACAGAAGGCTGATAAAGTCCGTCCTGCACTTATCTTGACTTACAATGGAGAATTGGATAATAAGAATGAAGTTTTACTTAATCCCTTTGCTGGAAATATAAAAGGTGTTACAGTCAAAAATATTTCTGAAGAGGCATTCAAGCCATTCAGAGCATCCTGTTATATCATGATTACCGATGGTCTGAATGATTATGGCATTACCGATGCACATCGTTATTTTTTCAATCGACCTTTTACCGGAGAGAAGGAAATCCCATTGTCTTTTAGATCCGAAGAATTGGTTAAGCTCTTAATAAAAAAGAATAGTGCTGAAAATAATCCTTTAGCACCACTTCCAGCAGGGACAAAACTCTATTATAGAATATTTATCTTCCTTTCTGATTTGAATAATGGGGATGTTATCAATGCCTTGTCAGATGATCTGCCGCATGTTGATATTGATCTATTCCGCCAAAATATGAAGCCGGCTGAGATTAAATTATATACCACTAAGGCACAAGGCCAAGAGCTTAATCTGAACATCAATCCGGTTGCATATTATGAGAAAGGTCAAGATGAGCCTAAGATGAGTGCTATTGAAATTATTGGTGCTAAAAAAGAGGCTAATGGTAAGTATAAAGTAGAGAGTCAGGAAATAGTTGTAAAAGGTTGTGTCAGCTCTCTAGACTGCTCTAGTAGTGGAATTACTAAAATAGAATTGAATGACAACCAAGTCTTGGATCGATTGATTTGTAGCAACAACCAATTGGTTTCTCTTGATATTTCCAAGCAGTCAAAACTAAGGTATTTGGATTGTTCAAATAATCAGTTGAATAAACTTATTCTTAATAGAAATATCGACTCACTTTATTGTCAAAATAACGAACTGGTTACTATTGAGGCTCCCGACTTTATGGTGACAAGAGAGTTGATTGCTACAAATAATAAGATTAATAACATCTCTCTCACTTATTTTTCGGGTCTTATCAATTTAGACTTAAGTAACAACAAATTGCAAAGCATTGATCTTAAAGATTTGAGTATGCTAAACAAGGCTTCTCTCAATCATAATGAGATTACAAGTATTGTTGCACCTAAGGCTGTACAAATAGAGAATAAGGATGAGAAAAACTTTATGGAACTCCAATGTTATGACAATAAGATTGATGCTGAAGGATTTGAGCAGTTAGCTGAATCTATTGGCGACAGAAAGTCTGAACTAAATGTAGGTAATATTGTTGTTGTTGATGGAAAAGCTAATAAGGAAGAAAATAAATTTAGCAACTCTTTGAAAGAACTTTTTCTTCAGAAGAATTGGCTTGCGCAAGATTATAATGGAGGTATTGTTATTCCATTTGACGAAAAGACATTGAGTACCGAATCACTTGTAAGTGAGATCGTAAAAGTATATCCTAATCCCGCTCATCATTATACCAATATTGTGGGAGCAAAAGGAAATAGTAGTGTGATCATCTATTCAATGGATGGGGTTAAGATTTATGAAGGTCAAACCGATGTAAATGGTAAACTGAGAATTGATCTAACAAACCTTATCCCTCAAACCTATGTTATTAATGTTGACAATCATTCTGTCAAACTGAAAGTCGAATAATTATACACAGCAAATAACAATCAAAAAGGAGGCAGAATCATTACGATAATGACACAGCCTCCTTTTAATTGAAGTTTAAAGAACAATCGCTATCAAAGAGCTAAAACTCAATGATAGCGATTGTTTTTGATACTGTCCCAAAAAAGTGTGTAAGACCCAAGACTATTATCTTTGAAAAAATAAAATAAAACAGTAAAACAGTATGGATCTCACACGAGTACAAATTAAAGAAATTATTTCGAATTGTCTGGC
>NZ_JBHSGO010000120.1:0-4452 GCF_042654485.1 Falsiporphyromonas endometrii
GACAATTCGAAATAATTTCTTTAATTTGTACTCGTGTGAGATCCATACTGTTTTACTGTTTTATTTTATTTTTTCAAAGATAATAGTCTTGGGTCTTACACACTTTTTTGGGACAGTATCAAACCAAGTCCCATAAAACCAGTTCCTTCTACATTACTAATCTGTACCTCGGCATCTTCAGCCTCATTGACATAGGTAGGAATAGCCGGACCTTTTTTAAGGACATATCCATGAGCTTCAATCTGTCTAATGATATCCGGAGACTGCATAACCTTCATATCTCTCGCCGTCATAAATACACAGCCGTATATCTTTGGATCGTCTGTTGAGAATATACTAATCTGTGGGAAATCAGGGTTCTGATTTTCTATAACATAGTATCCTCCCATATCTTTGGGCTTGTACCCCATATCCTCAAAGTGTTTTAGAGCTTCTTCCATGGTTGCTTTCTCAAACCTGGTAAGAGGCCAAGGTATATCAACCTTTTCTTGTGGGAGCTGATCTTCTATATCTGCCTTAAGCATAAAGTCCATTCTCGGAGAGAACTTACCCTTTGGCAAATTATTAGGATTGTTGATAAATAAGCCACAAGTTACTTTTGTCTCTCTATTGTAGAAGAATTTATTGCCATCCTTATCTCTTAGACCAGTATCAAAGAAGCCCAAAGAAAGGACATACTTTTCGAGTTCTTCTGCACTTGGAGGATTGTCATAATCCATGTGAATTGTACACTCTTCCAGCCAACTATCTGTATCAAGGTCATAATAATAGCCTATAAGAGGAAATTTAGAATCTCCGGTATTATAAGCATAGAACCCATTCTTTACATTTGTTCGCTCTGCATTGACTGTATGCCCCCAAAGCTGTTCATAAGCTTCAAAAAGACTTTTGCGACAACCTAAAGCAGCCAATGGAGACCAAATTCCTATTGATGTATTTTTCAAATCCTTAATACGAGTCCACGACTCAACCTTTTGATTGTCAGGACCCAAAAGAATTGTTGGTTTGGTAACTGCCCATCCAGCTTCTGTAAAGACACGCATGATGAAATCACCCTTCTTAAGAAGAAGCTCCTTATCTTTTACTTCTACTCCTTCATAAGTATTCCAACCATCATCCTGCAGCATCTGCTTAAACTGAGCACTTGCAAGATGAGCAAATTCCTTAGCCTCTATAGTTGCATAGCGGTAGATGTTGTTGGTGTCAAAATGAAGTGCAACACTAACAAAGGACTTCCCAAATACTTCATCTGACGGCGTAAATGTACAAGTGCGCTCCTTCTCATCAAAAACACCCGTTTTGATCAACTCATTAGAAGACTTCAACTCGTCATAGGTAGCACCAAACTGTGTCGGCACGACCTTCTCAAAACTTACTGCATCAACCTTTTGAGGTTCATTCTTGTCATCACTGCTGCAAGACGTCATGCATAAGCCAACAAGAAGACCGATGATTGCTATTGATAATTGACGTTTCATAAACCAAATGATTAAAAGAATTAAACAATACTACTATACATTTCTTTTGACAAATATACTATTAATTTCTTATCAACATTACTATTGTTTATTTATTTGATAATATTTAATACATATAGATCACAAATAGACTTATTATTAATCAACATTACAATAAATAGAGTCAATATAAGTACTTCATACTATTATAAACAAGCATATATTAAATTATCGTTGTCCTATTTAAGGTAGATAAGGGTATATTAAAGTCTACCAAACACCTTATTTATATGGATGAGCATTTCAATTATGAAAGATAAGCTTCCCTTTTTGGATTCTAAAGTCATCTGTCCGACAAAAACACCTGCAAGATTGAGTCATAAATCAGCATTTGATCCAAGCGAATACCTCAGGGGACAAAGGGTTAGCCTAAATGGATGGTTATTTTTTTGAATGTATTGAAAGGTTGGTTGCACGATAAAACTGAGCATGATTTACAGGCTAATGACTCAGAATAAGTAATATCGTTTGGTTAAAGAGCAATCGTAAGAGCAGTTTATATGAAATCCAAGTTTGCCGGGCTGCCAAAACTTCTGCCCGACAGCAATAATATTAATTGCTTATCATCCAAACAGCCATTTTTGCCAAGAAGCAATAAGCTACATTACATATATTGAGTTACTATTTTGATATTAGCATCTACCGACACTTTCTATTTGACCAATCTTTTACCAAATAGAACAATACACACCCTATGATAATATACAACGACATCAAAGACAGTTTACTTTTATCCTGATTGTGTGCATAAATGCTAATGTTGTACATCAATTGCAGATTGATGAGCTTAATTGTTGATAATATTTACAAAGGTAAATCAAGAACAAAGTGCACTTTCCAATAATTAATCTTTATATTTACGGCTCAATTAGAGGGTTACCATATATCAGTATAAATATTGACGGAAGCAATTCGCATTGATGACCGGACTACACATCTTCATTGCGAATCCAAAATTTGTAGATGTACTCACTGATATCATCCTCATCAAGCAAAGAAAGAGCTATGAACCCGGGAGATTAATTAACAAAACTTATATACAAAGAGAGCTATGAGAAAATTTTTCTACGTCTTATTAATGGCGTTGGGTTGTATTGCTACTGCTATGAATGCGCAATCCCCAAAAGTTAATACACATCATTTTAGATCATCATCTAACGAGACTCCAAATACTGGTTTCTGCTGGGCGGATCGTCCAAGTTATTTAGATGAAATCAAAACAATTGGAGATAAAGAAGGAGCCGGCTATTTGGCTTTAATGGAGACACCCATGCTCGTAGGAGCACACACTTTGGAAGCAATCCACTTCCCTTACATGGACACAGACAATGACAAAAATGCCAAAATAATAGTGCTCAACAGCAATGGTACGATTGTCTATAGTCAACCTATCGAAAAGTTAGATGGATTGGCATGGAATACCATTAAACTGACAACACCGTTTACACTAAAAGACGACAAATACTTTGTTGGACTTTTTTATCATTCCATGGTAAGAGAGGATGTACTCGGATATGACGGCAGCCTACTAAGTATCCCCGAGTCCAATATCATTAAAACTTTCGACAAAGGAGACACGCCTTCTTTTACTATCGGTGATAAGATAGACGGATTGCACCCGGAAAAAAGTCAATTAGGCTCTTTTATAATGACTGCAGATATTACAGGACCTTCAGTAGAGCATGTTGGCGTTAGTCTTATTATATCTGCTGACAATGGATCTGTTGGCAATGTCGGCTCTCAAATTCCAATGACTCTAACACTAAGGAATGTAGGTACAAAAGCCATAAATTCCGTTGTTGTTTCAGTTATTTCTCAAGGTAAAGAGCAAGACATTGAGGCCAATGTCAATATTCCTGTCGGGTATACAGGGATTTGCAAATTTAAATATACCATTCCCGAAGTTAATGGTGAGGAAACAGCAATAGCCTCAATCAAAAGCATTAATGGAATAGCTAATAGCCATAAAGATAAAGGGGTTGCTTTTACATATACAGCAACATCAAACAAAGGGCCTCAAAAAGTATCTACCGTACTCATCGAGGAGTTTACTTCCGAACCTTGTGGAGCTTGCCCTTACGCAAAACCGAAAGTAGAGGACTTAATAAAAACTCTACAAAACAATGGATATAAGGTAAGTGCAATAGCCCATCATGACGGTTACAAATCAGATTTCATGACTATACCTGAGTCTCAATCCATTGTCAATTACTTTGGAGTGACTGGTAATCCTTATGTGATGATTAATCGAATATATATAAACAACAGCTTTACTATAAATCCTACCGGAGGAGACCTAAGTCATACAGGTCATGAAATGGTTATGAATCGCCAACAAACAGCTTTTATTGATGACATGGGATTCTCCGACAATGGCATAAGTATTGAAGGGCATGTCGCAAATAGCAGTATTGACAAAGACAAAACTTATATTCATGTCGTAATTACGGAAGATGGAATTAAAGCTAAAAAACAGACAAATGGAGGGGCAAACTTCATACATAACTTTGTAGCACGCAAGTTTTTCTTCGATCCAATAATTGGCGAAAAGATAAACATCAAGGATGACAACACCTTTGAATTGAATATCCCTGCTTTTAAAATTCCACAAGAATGGAACAAAAAAAATCTTAAAGCAGTTGCGTATATTACCAAAGAGATGAATCCAGGAAAAATAAAGAACCCATTCACAGCAATGATATTAGGATCAAACAATGTTCCTTATGGTCAACTTCTATCTACCCAAGGTATAGAAAACAACAAACCAACAATAACTATCATTGATCATCGTATAAATGTAAATGGCTCTTACGGTAGTATCCCAAAAAGTGTGTAAAGGAGGTTTATCTTTGAGTCAAAATTAATCATTTCATTTCATTGTTTTGTTCATCCGTCAGGCGGACATGAAAAACACCGGGGGGATTGGCGTCCGCCC
>NZ_JBHSGO010000121.1:0-4533 GCF_042654485.1 Falsiporphyromonas endometrii
CCGGGCGGACGCCAATCCCCCCGGTGTTTTTCATGCCCGCCTGACGGATGAACAAAACAATGAATTGAAATGATTAATTTTGACTCAAAGATAAACCTCCTTTACACACTTTTTGGGATACTACCAGTGTAAAAGAAAAGTAGGAGATAAATGTCTGTTAGCGACATCTATCTCCTACTTGATTTTGTTGGTATGCCACACTTTATAAGTGGTGCAGTCGTCCTCTCAAACCTTTATTTTTTGATAAGTTTAAGAGTGATCTTGTTGCCCTCTCTGTCTATTGCAATCAGAATGTACATTTGGTCTGGCAGTTCGTTGAGACTTATTTGCTCAGCTTCGTCCATTTTTAGGATAGGTTGTCCTGCCAAGTTGTAGACAGTCACTCCAAATATTTTTTCTGAAGCGATCACAGTTTGTGTAGCATTATCAAAATAGACTTTGACTTGAGTAGCTTGGGGCATTTGAGCCGATGTATTGTTTAGTGCAATGACGGTCCATCCTTTTGCCTCTGCTGCTACTTTTGCATCATTTAGAGAAGTTGTGCCAGGGTTGTTGCTTACATTGACGATCTTTGCCCATTCCTTATTATTGTCATGGATTTTGAGATTCTTCACATCTTTAAGTCCATTTAGAATACTATTTAGGTTGTCAAGAGTAAGTTTATTGTCATCTACTCTAAGTCCCTCGATGTTTTTATTTTTTGATAGGTCAAGGTTTGTGATTGCATTGTTGTGGCAGTATAGTTTTTGAAGATTATTCATATTCTCCACACTCAACGCTGTTATCTGGTTGCTATCACATTCCAGCCAAGAAATATTGTTGTTTGCTGAGAGATCAAGCTTTGTTAGCTTGTTGTTTCCACATACCAACCAGAACATATTGGTTTGTTTTGCGACATTAAGTTCAGAGAGGTTATTGTGCTGTACCATTACTGTATTGACCTTTGTATTTTTCGATAGGTCGATAGTGGATAGTTTGTTATAAGCAATTCGTACCTGCATCAAGTTTGGCAATGCGGAGTAGTCTATTTCCGTCAGGTTGTTATGATCGAGGTTGAGCCACTTGATATTGCTATTCTTTGACAGGTCTATGGTTGTAAGTTGGTTATTTTGCAGATAGAGATCCTCGAGGCCTGTATTCTTAGACAAGTCAATTTGATTGATTTTATTGATAGACAAATTGCAAGATGTGAGCTTAGTGAGAGCTGAAAGATTGACAGCTGTGATGTTGTTGTCTGAAGCATTGATTTTTTGCAGCTCTGTATTGTCGGCCAGATTGATTGATGTGAGCTTGTTGGAAGCACAATTTAGCTCATTGAGTTTTGTGATTCCTGTCAAGTCAAGTGTATTAAGCATGTTGCTATCACAGTCTACTTGTATGAGCTTGTCCTGTTTAGGTAGCTTTAGCTCAGTAAGTTTGTTGTTGAATAGCTTAAGATTGACCAATTCGTTTAAGTTTGTAAGGTCTAATGTCCCTGCAATCATGTTTCTTGGACAATCAATGACCATCAACTTATTTGCATTGGTGAGATTTATATTGGTAATCTTATTTTCGGCACAATAGATTGATCTAATATTAGGGCAATGGCTTAGGTCGAGTGACGAAATTTCGTTTCCTGCGAGGAAGCATTTAGCCAAGGCCGGCGCATCGTTGAGTTGCACATCTGTGATGTTAGCTAAGTTGGCTTTGATGAGCATTACCTGCTTGCCATATATTTTTAACTGTTTATTGATCGGGGTGCCTGTAATCATCTTGGCTCCCTCTACTTTTTGCCTGCCATCACCAAAGTCGTATTCAAAAGAGGTGTTGGCTGTACCGCCGAGTCCGATAGTTACCTCACTATTATTCTTAAATGTGAATAATATATCTGGGTTGTCTTGTGGATCTTTGGTCTGTTGAAGTTCTATAGCTCCCTTATCTATAGCTGTACCTGAAACCCTATCGTTTCCTAATATATCTTTAGTTTCGACAATTTCAGAAGTTTGCTCTCCCTTATCTACAAATATACTGTTTGGGGTAAGTGCAAAAGATGCATCTTTAATTTGTGCAAACTGTTCTGATTGTGAGTCTTCTGCCCATCCGTTGAAAGTAGTTGGTTTGATAAAGTTTGAAGCCGCTACATCGTTTTCGCAGATTGTATTGACAATCTTCACTTCCGGAGCTCCCTCTTTTCCTTTGTAGGTGTAGAGGTTGGGATCTATTCCGACTACATTGGATTGGCAGTTTTGAATAGTTGAGTGGTAGACAGCACCACCCAAAGAGGCAATACCACCTCCGGTATCGGCTGTTCCATTGTAAATTACGCATCCAATCACTTTGCCACCTTCATTGAATATAGATGCACCTTGTCCGCCTCCCAAAGTTTGATATTCGCTGGCAACAGCATAGTTGCCATATACAAATGTATGATGTACAGTACCACCTTCGTTGTAAATGCCGGCACCTTTGAGTCCTCTGCAATGTGATACGCGTGAATTTTCGATGGTTGATTTGTTGAGGTATATTCCACCTCCAGCAGCAGAATAGCTATCCTCTACGATACAATTAATCACTTTGCTGTTTTTAGCATAGACTGCTCCACCGAAATCTCCTGAGACACACCCTTTGAAATAACAGTTCTTTACTGTCCCGTTGTCGATGTACAAACCTCCTCCATAAGAGCTAAGGTTGGTCATAAGAGACATATTTTCTTCGAAGAGACAGTCTTCAACAACGCTTTTGCCTTTGCCTTCTGTCAAAGATACTGCTCCGCCAAGGAAGTCTATAGCACCCTCTACTCCTGTAAATGCATAGTTGTGTCTAAATATACACTTTTTGACTTGAACATTGCCGGCAGCCATTAGTCCTGCGCCTTGTGATTGTACATTCCATGTATCGGCATTGCCTCCTTCGATGGTAAGCCCACTGATCTCGGTGCGGTCATTGAAGACAACTTTTTTGCCTCCATAAAGGACATGGTTAGCATTCCCTTTGTTGCCCTCTATTTCCCAAATATAGCGATAAGAGCTTCCCGGAGCTATGCCTCGAGTCCATGTGTCTTGTACATCATCATCACCACTAAGGATGGTTTCGTGTGCAAATTCGTAAGGACGACCATTTGCTTTGAGTTTACGATCTGTCTTTGATGTTTCTGTCCCTTCAAATCCTCCAATCAAAGAAACCCCATCTTTGAGATGGAAAGCACGAGAGTTTTTCTTTGTTGATTTAATGAGTCGAGTAGGTTTGTATGTGCCGGAGGCAATCCAAACTTCATCTCCGGATGTAGATTGGTCAATCATGGTTTGAAGATCTCCGGATGCATTGCTCCATGAAGATCCATCTCCGGATGCTCCGGACTTGACGTAACGTACTTTTTGTGCTTGCGTTCCCAGCGGAAGAAGCAACAGCATACTGAGGACCAAAATAAAAGGCCTCATCATTGTAATTAATTTGTTCATAATTTTGCTGTTAATTGTTGTAATAAAAGAAATCTGTGATTCGTTTTCGTCACAAATATATTAAAAGAATCGCAGCTATCAATGACTTTTGTAGAACAAGAAAACGATGATTATGTAAGTAGTAATGTTTTTAATGTATCAAATAGCTTTTCGGTGTGGCTAATTGGTGTATTATTGTCATGAATCAGAGGAAAGGGTAGAGGTCCTTTTGATTGCCCTAAAGACTTACAATAAATACTCTTAATACTATTTCTTTCCAGAAATTAAACTCATTCTTTGTGTATGAAGACTTGTTTTTGAGGATGGATTGAGGGGAATATTGCGGTTGGCTTATTGCTTTGTGGTATTGATTTCTTTGAATGGCAATGTCTTTGATAGTGAGATCCAGTATGGTAGGGGCAAAACTAAAACTATTGAATAATGGAGAATTGCTGCGTTACATTCGGGATTCGGGATTAATTCTGATAGGTGAAAGTAAGTTTTCGTGTGTAATCTTGGGATTCTGTTACTTTTTGTAACAGTCTCAAGCTTACACTTGTGGCGCATCAATTACCATTTGAAAAAACAATCGTTGTCAAAGAGTTGAAACTCAATGGCGGCGATTGTTTTTATTTGGTTGAAAGGACTGTGGCTGTCGATTATAAGGGGACTAACTCAAGTTGTTGCTCTTATTCGACATGAATAATAAAGTTCGAAAGGGGCTGTGTCAAAATTCCATTTGGCGCAGCCCTTTCTGTTTTTTGAAAAAAGTTTCAACTTTCTTTATATTAAGTCTTTTCCATGTCATGAATAACAGTTATCTTTATGGTATACAAATAGTTATGTAAATCAAATGATGCATTTCCGCAATCATAATCGCAACACGATGATTCTTTTTCCGGAAAGAATTGATCAAGACATTGAGGAGAATGACCCGGTAAGGCTTTTGGATGCCTTGGTGGATAGTCTGAATCTTAGATCGTTTTACAAACTCTATCATGAGCGCGGCCGCAGTCCCTATCATCCGGCCATGATGCTCAAGGTAATTCTCTACGCCTATATGAACAATGTTTATTCCTGCCGCAAGATTGAGAAATTGCTGCGTCGGGACATTCAC
>NZ_JBHSGO010000122.1:0-4657 GCF_042654485.1 Falsiporphyromonas endometrii
ACATAACTATTTGTTTACCATAAAGATAACTGTTATTCATGATATGGAAAAGACTTATATAAAGAAAGTTGAAACTTTTTTCAAAAAACAGAAAGGGCTGCGCCAAATGGAATTTTGACACAGCCCCGAGCTTATTTGTTAAAATAGCGCATAAAAAAGCCCGTTTCGTACTATAAAAACGGGCAAAGTCGGTAAGAAGGTCAGAGTCACCTAACCCTCAAACGCATAAATATCTGTATAAGTAAGAGAGGTTTTAGACACATTTTGAATAGCATATGAGACAATATTATTTAACAAATAGACAGCCACTGAAACGAACTTCACAGTCCGCATAAATGAACATTTCTGAAGATTGGATCTGACAACTTGTACAACATATATTTCACTTGCATCACACAGAAATATCATACCGTCTCGGATTGGAAGCAATCCAAGTGATATAAACATAAATGATATGATAAGTATGATAATTGTCTTCATGGTTTTAGTCCAAATTGCAGAAGCTAAGATACTAAAAATACAGCAACACCAAAACATAGCTTGCCCAAACGCCACACAATAAAGTTTCAAAAAACAAAATAATAAGGACCATATTACAACCATAAACGTAGAAAACATTTCAAATATCAGTTTGGATCTAATAGCGAACAATATCTTTCAGTTTGAAACAAAACGCAAAAACAAACAGACAATAAACCATCCGTATCTATTTTTTATGCAAAATAGTCAAAACAAAGTCATTGAATTATTTCAAAATTAGGGTATTATCACTTGATTTATATAGTTATTCTTTGGTATCTTTGCATGTCAATAAGAAGCAGATTGGCTGCTTAGGTCAATAAGAAGCGTATTGACACAGGATCTTGAGAAATAATTTAATAAGTAAGTATAAATATTTTAATCAAAAGTATTCATTATGAAGAAGCACAATTTCTATGCAGGACCATCTATCCTGGATCAGAGTGTGATCAAAGAAACAGCATGTGCTGTTCTTAACTTTGCAGGAACAGGTCTTTCTTTGCTCGAAGTTTCTCACCGTTCAAAGGAATTCGACGCAGTAATGACTGAAGCTAACCAACTTTTCAAAGAACTTCTTGAAATTCCGGAAGGATATGAAGTAGTATTTGTAGGTGGTGGTGCCAGCATGCAATTCTGTATGGTTCCTTTCAACTTGTTGAACAAGAAAGCTGCTTACCTTGACACAGGTACGTGGTCATCTAAGGCTATCAAGGAAGCTAAATTGTTTGGTGAAGTAGATGTTGTAGCTTCATCTAAGGATAAGAACTACACATACATCCCCAAGAACTACACTGTTCCTGAAGATGTTGACTATTTCCACTATACATCAAACAACACTATCTACGGTACAGAAATCCGCAAGGATCCGGACGTAAAGGCTCGCCTTGTATGTGATATGTCTTCTGATATCTTCAGCCGTCCTATCGATGTATCTAAATATGATATCATCTATGGTGGTGCTCAGAAGAACCTTGCTCCTGCAGGTGTTACATTTGCTATCGTACGCAAGGATGCTCTTGGACATGTTGAGCGCGAAATCCCAACAATGTTGAAGTATACAACTCACATTGACAAGGGTTCTATGTTCAATACACCTCCTGTACTTCCTGTTTATTCAGCTCTTCAAACATTGAAGTGGTACAAGGAAATGGGTGGCGTTAAGGCTATGCAAAAGCTTAACGAAGAAAAGGCAGCTATCCTTTATGATGCTATCGACAATAGCAAACTATTCGTTGGTACAGCAGAAGAAGATGCTCGTTCACTCATGAACGTTTGCTTCGTAATGAAGGACGAATACAAAGAACTTGAAGCTCAATTTGCTGACTTCGCTATCAAAGAACGCGGCATGATGGGTATCAAGGGTCACCGTTCAGTTGGTGGTTTCCGTGCATCTCTTTACAATGCAATGCCTAAGAGCAGTGTAGAAGCTCTTGTTGCTTGCATGAAGGAATTCGAACAGAAGCACTAATCTTATATTTTACATTAGAGGAGCGAGCGCATACTGCAATAAAGATGCGTTAGCTCCTCTATTGATATTTGCCCATTGTGCTTCTTCTCATTACAGATAAGAAGACAGGGGCATTTTTCTTATTAGGAGAGAGATCACCATTGAGGTGGTATTCTGTCTCTCTCAAATCAGGGGAAAATCGCTCCCCTAATAAATAACAACAATAACCAGTTAAAATTAAATCAGATATGGCAAAAGTATTGATTGCAACAGAGAAGCCATTTGCGCCGGTTGCAGTAAAAGGTATCAGAAAGATCGTTGAAGAAGCAGGTTTTGAACTTAATCTTCTTGAAAAGTATACAGAAAAGTCACAACTACTTACAGCAATTGCTGATGTTGATGCAGTAATCATCCGCTCTGACAAAATCGATGCTGAAGTATTGGACGCAGCAAAGAACCTTAAGATTGTAGTTCGTGCAGGTGCTGGTTACGACAATGTTGATTGTGAAGCTGCAAAGGCTCATAATGTATGTGTTATGAACACACCGGGACAGAACTCAAATGCAGTAGCAGAGCTTTGCATGGGACTTATCATCTACGGTCTTCGTAACTTCTACAATGGTGCAAGCGGTCGCGAACTTGCAGGCAAGAAAGTTGGTATCTTGGCCTATGGTTACATTGGTAAACTTGTAGCTAAATACTGCAAGGCATTTGGTTGCGAAGTATACGCTTATCACCCACGTCGTACAGACGAGCAAATCAAGGCAGACGGTGTTATCCCAACACACTCTCAAGAAGAGTTATTCGAAAAGTGCGATATTGTATCTGTACACACACCTTCACGCCCTGAAAATAAAGGTTGCGTAAACTATGCTTGCATGAGCAAGATTCGTGAAAAAGGTATCATCTTGAACACAGCACGTAAGGAAGTATTCAACGAAGAAGACCTAATCAAGGTTATGAACGAGCGTACAGATATCAAATATATCACTGATATCCAACCGGCTTGCCACGAAAAGATGGTTGCTGAATTTGAAGGTCGTTACTATGCAACTCCCAAAAAGATGGGTGCTCAGACAGCTGAAGCCAACATCAATGCAGGTCTTGCTGCAGCTAACCAAATCGTTAAGTTCATCAAGAATGGTGACGAAACATTCCGCGTAAACTAATTTATATTTTACACAATGGCTAGAATTAAACCTTTTAAGGGCATTCGTCCTCCACGCAATCTTGTTACTGAGGTTGCATCACGTCCTTACGACGTATTGAACAGCGAAGAAGCCAGAGAAGAAGCTAAAGGCAACGAAAAGTCACTTTACCACATCATCAAACCCGAGATTGATTTCCCTGTTGGTACAGACGAACACGATCCTCGCGTTTATGAAAAGGCAGCTCAAAACTTCCAAATGTTCCAAGATAAGGGCTGGTTGGTACAAGACGATAAGGAAAACTACTATGTTTATGCTCAGACAATGAACGGAAAGACTCAATATGGTCTTGTAGTTTGTGCCTATGTTGAGGACTACCTCAATGGTGTAATCAAAAAGCATGAGCTTACACGTAGAGACAAAGAAGAAGACCGTATGAAACACGTTCGCGTCAACAACGCAAACGTTGAGCCGGTATTCTTTGCTTTCCCTGACAATGCTGAGCTTGATGCTATCGTAAAGAAATATACTGTAAAAGAACCCGAATACGATTTCGTAGCAGAGTTGGATGGCTTTGGTCACCACTTCTGGGTAATTGATGACGAGAATGACATCAAACGCATTACAGAAATCTTCGGTCAAATGCCTGCACTTTACATTGCCGACGGTCACCACAGATCTGCTGCTGCTGCTCTTGTTGGTGCAGAAAAGGCAAAGCAGAATCCTAACCACAGAGGTGACGAAGAGTATAATTTCTTTATGGCTGTATGCTTCCCTGCAAATCAATTGACTATCATTGACTACAACCGTGTAGTAAAAGATTTGAATGGTCTTACTGATGAGCAATTCATCGAAAAAGTATCAAAATACTTCGACGTTGAATGTAAGGGTACAGAAATCTATCACCCGGCTAAGCTTCACAACTTCTCAATGTATCTTGGCGGAAAATGGTATTCACTTACAGCCAAAGAAGGTACATATGATGACAATGACCCAATCGGCGTACTTGACGTAACAATCAGTTCAAACCACATCTTGGACGAAATTCTTGGCATTAAGGACCTTCGCTCAGATAAGAGAATTGATTTCGTAGGTGGTATCCGTGGTCTTGAAGAACTCAAGAAGCGTGTCGATAGTGGCGAAATGAAGGTTGCTCTTGCACTATATCCGGTGTCTATGAAGCAACTTATTGATATTGCTGACACAGGCAATATCATGCCTCCTAAGACAACATGGTTTGAGCCAAAACTTAGATCAGGACTTGTTATCCACAAGCTAAGCTAAGAGACTAAGCTCAACTCAATAAAAAACTAAAGGCGATGTGTCAGTTTGATGACATATCGCCTTTGTTTTGTCTAAAATACCTAAACAATCTATTTCCATCCGAAATAACTATTGCATAATATCGGTATCCGAGGTAGTATCCCAAAAAGTGTGTAAAGGAGGTTTATCTTTGAGTCAAAATTAATCATTTCAATTCATTGTTTTGTTCATCCGTCAGGCGGGCATGAAAAACACCGGGGGGATTGGCGTCCGCCCGGGG
>NZ_JBHSGO010000123.1:0-4817 GCF_042654485.1 Falsiporphyromonas endometrii
CTTTTGTGCATTGTCTTTCTTGTAAGTTTCTATGATAAAGATAAGACAATTGGGGCTGATTCCTGTGAAGGAAGTTCAGCCCCTTATTTTTTGTTTTGTGATATTTTTATCGGACAGCAATAATTTCATATAAACTGCTCTCTCGATTGCTCTTTAACCAAACGATATTACCTATTCTGAGGCATTAGCCTGTAAATCATGCTTGGTTTTATCGGACAGCCAACCTTTCAATACATTCAAAAAAGAAAAACGCCCATTTGACACCCCCTTTGCCATAAGGCATTCACTTGGATCAAATGCTGATTGATGACTCAGTCTTGTAGATGTTTTTGTCGGACAGCCGACTTTAGAATCCAAGGAGAGTATCTTCAAGATTGAAATGCTCATCCGCACAAATTAAGTGTTTGGGAGACTTCAATATGCCCTTATCAACCTTAATCGAACAACAATAATTCCTAATGAGCCTTATTAAGAATAGATACACTTAATATACTACAAATCAGCACTTTGTAATCTTATAGAATAATGATTGTTATCATCTAAATCACGCACCATTTTGGTATATTTTAAATATCTAAATGGCTTTGAATGATTGAAACTAAATGGCATTTCTATAATTGTATTGGCATATTGAGACTTAAATTATTTGATTTTCATCCCAATTACCTGTGGACATTTAGGTTCAAGAGACAAAAAAGGCTTTGGATTTTGTCTGTATAATCCAAAGCCTTTTTGTCAACTATATGTAACTGCAATCAAAACATATCAAAAATTCCGGCTGCTTCAAGAGCCTCTTTACGCTCAATACATGTGCCACACTTGCCGCAAGGTTTTTCTTCTCCTTTGTAGCAACTCCAAGTTTCTCTATAATCTATACCTAACTCTACCCCACGCTTAGCAATATCAGCCTTAGACCAACCGGTATATGGAGCCATCAGCTTCACGGAGTTGGAAGTTCCCTCCTGCAGGGCCTCCTTCATTGGACGAATAAAAGAGGCTCTACAATCGGGATAAATACTATGATCACCAAAATGATTTGCGATATAAACCTCTTTTAAGTCATACGATTCGGCAATCCCTGCCGCAATACTTAGCATGATACCATTTCTAAATGGAACTACTGTAGAAGACATATTATCCTCAGCATAGGCACCCTCCGGAATATCTTCGTCGCTATTGGAGAGAAGTGAACTACGAAAATACTCATTTATAAACTTTAGGGGAATCGTAATATGCTTTATACCTAATCTCTCACAATGCAGCTTTGCAAAAGGAATCTCCTTGGCATTATGCTTCGAACCATAATCAAAACTTACACCTAAACCAATCTGATCTGCATAATCATACAGCATCGTAACACTGTCCATACCACCCGACACAACTATCAATCCGGGCTTATCGTTCAATTTATTCATCCTAATATATTTTGTCTTTATCTATTTCTGAGTCCGGGAATGCGTCCATATTTTAAGAAGCGTTCTTGATAATATCGATTCTTATCCAACGTATCTATCATCACGCCACGTGAAGATGTACTATGAATCATACGAATCCCCCTCTCATCAATCGAAATAATCAATGCAACATGCCCAACTCTGCGATTATTCTTATTTGACCCTGTAAAAAATGCAAGATCGCCTGGCAATGGAGTCACAATATTATTGACATAATTGTAAATATCAGAAGAGGAACGCGGCAAGCTTACTCCATACGAATTGAATAGATAGCAAATGTAACCGGAGCAATCAAAATATAAGTCCTTGCTACAACGATACCCATATGGCTTACCTACAAACCGCTTACTGAAAGAAATCAACTCATCCATCCAATTTGTCACAGGAGGATAATTGCTTCGATAGCCATCCTGATTGATATAATAAGTTTGTCCTCCTTTGCCGGAAGGAGAAGAAGGATGTGGTAATCTTCTCGATACACAAGAGGTCAAAAGAAATGCCACTGCCATAAGTAGCAACAACTTATTAATGTTAGTACGCACATTTACCATCACACAAAGATAATTCATTCGCTTTGCATAATGTGAATTATTATTGTCATTCAAAAAACAATTATTGCGATAAAAACTATTGTGACACTTACAAGCTTGAATCCCCTACCTCTTGTCATCACACCTAACTAAACGGCATTATTTGTCTTGTGTACTTGGCTGTACATCGTACAGAGTTTTCTCGGACAGCCTACCTTTCAATGCTCTTCAACAAAGAAAACCATCCATAAAGGAAAAATCCGTCGTCCCTTAAGGCTTCTACTTGTATCAACTGCTAATTTCCACCTCAAAACAGAAGGTGTTTTTATCGGACAGCCTACTTTGGAACTCAAAGGGGGCTTATCTTGTAAAAATGAAATGCTCAACCGCATAAATTCAGCGATTGAGCATCATTAATACGCCCTTTCCAACTTTTCTCGGACAGCAATGAAAAACAATAGTCTTGGGGTATTTGAAGTTAACCCCAAATATATCGATAGAAAGAGATAGCATTTATGAAGTTATTACGAATGATTACAGTATGCTGTCCAAGAAGCAGAGCGCAAACCAAGAGAATAAAATAACCCCCCAAAATCAAAGAGGCATCATCTATGGTTATTGTAATCCGGATTTGTCCTTAGATGGCAGGTTCTAATGACCGACATTAGGAATTATTTTTCTTAATACACTATATATCATCATTTTATAATCTCATAAAATGATGATGGTCTACTAAATTTTTCTACTATTTTGGTGTAATGTTATAAAGTCCCCAAATGCTTTGGGGATTTGAATGTATGTAATACTCCGATGTTTTATCGACTTTTTGGGGTTTAATCATCTTATTTTCAATCCTAATAAGTATGATAATTTAGGTTAAACCAAGAGTATATGACAACATCATAAAAAATATATTATACATAGGTGGTGCGATAGCTATAAGCAGATTGACCTTTGAATAGTGATCTAATGAAAATTGACAGCAACCTATACAAAGCACAAGGTTTGGAATCTCCCGACCCCAAACCTGCAATAAGTATAATGAAAACGAATTACAAGCATTGATATTGTGTTTAATACACTGATAGATAGCGAAATACTACAAACTTTTGTCGCATGTTTGTAAATATCTGTACCCATAACTGTACCCATTTTGTTTTTTTAGTAAGTTTGTGAAAAGACCAAGAAAGGAATAATAAAATGAAACTACTCATGGGTGGAGGCCGAGACACCGTAAAATTATATGTCAGGTCTCTCAAAACAGGGAAATCGGTTTACTATGTATATTACAAGAACGGTAAGAGAACAAAAGAGTGCACCGGAGTAATTATACCTAACAACGAGATCAGGGGTAAAGTATTTGATAAAAAACATAGATCATACCTGCAAGAGCTTTTAGTAAAAAAAATCAAAGGCTTGCAGAGCATGGTACAACATCGGGTAATTGACATTGATAAATCACTTATGCAATACATTGAAGAGTTAAGAATAATGAAAGAAGCCGAGAGGCCTAATACTGGAAGACCATACGTGGCTTTACTGTCACATCTCAAAGAGTATTGCAGTCCTTCATACCCTTTAGTTAAAGTTGATAAGTTTTTCTTGTTGGGGTTTATCAAACATCTGTCAAAGACTACAAGCCTGAAACGAAAAACAAGCAAACCACTATCAAATAATACCCAAAAAAAAATATATGCATTGTTAGCATCTGCAATTAAAAAAGCATATCAAAGTGATTTGATCGCAACAAACCCAACAACAAAAATAAGTCCTTCGGAGCACTTCAAGAAAGAACCAAGAGTAATAAAGCGATTGACAAGAGAGGAGGTTAAGAATTTGCAAAAAACAGACCTTAATAATCTCGTTGTTAGAAGAGCTTATTTGTTTTCCTGCTTTACTGGGTTGAGATTTAGCGACATAAAAAAGTTATGTTGGTCTGACATTCGCATCAGTGAAAATGTATGCGAAATTGTTATTAAACAACAGAAGACAGGGGGTGAAATAATAGTACCATTATGCGAAGAGGCTCTAAAGCAGTTGCCGAAGAGCAAGGTAAAAAAAGGATATGTTTTTAAGAGATTGCCAACAAATACGGCGGTGAATGCTATTCTTAAGAAATGGGGTGAACGTGCAGGGGTTAAAGAAAAAGTAACATTTCACACTGCAAGACATACTTATGCTACAATGTTGGTGACTGCTGGTGTCGATATTAAACGAGTGCAAGAGCTCATGGGGCATGCAAGCATACAAGCCACAATGGTATATGCACATGTAGAAGCAGAAGCCAAGAGAGAAGCGATAACACAATTAAATAATTTTTTCAAAAACTAAAGTACATGACAAAGCAATCAGAGCAAAAAGAGTACATGGGGGTGAAGGAAGTAGCCAACATGTTAGGGTATAAAATCACATATATTTACAAGCTGGTGATGGATAAAAAAATACCGTATTACAAGCTGGGAAAAAGTAAGGCATCAAGATTGAGATTTGATAAATCTGAATTGTTAGAGTGGATGACTTCCAAGAAGGTAAAATAACATGTGTCAATAAGACCACGAAATGGTACTTACTGGCAGAGGAGTGAGACAACAAAAGAAAAGATTGTATTGCTATATAACAAAGCTGTCAATAAGACCACGAAATGGTACTTTAAGAAGAGAGAAAAAGAAGACAGAGAAGTGAAAAAATAAAAAGACTTAATAAGATGATACAATACTTCGGTAAATTTTTACCGAAAAATTAAAAGTTAAACAATAGAACTGACAAAAGTCGGTTCGAAAACACTAAAGAGATCATTGAAATGTTGTCAAAACGAATGGTTAAGCATGAAGAA
>NZ_JBHSGO010000124.1:0-5023 GCF_042654485.1 Falsiporphyromonas endometrii
ACTATTTGTATACCATAAAGATAACTATTATTAATAACATGGAAAAGACTTAATATAGAGAAAGTTGAAACTTTTTTCAAAAAACAGAAAGGGCTGCGCCAAATGGAATTTTGACACAGCCCCTTTTCAAATGATTGCTTATTCCCTTTTAGTATGGTTTCCCATCCGGTCCAACAATTGGACTATCTATATACATATTGCTAATCTCTTTGGAATAATTTTTGATAATTACCTTACGTCTTAATTTGAGTGTATTGGTAAGCTCCTCCTTCTCAATGCTGAATGGTTCAGCCAAAAGGGTGATCTTTTTAACCTTTTCGAATTGAGCCAGCGATGCTTGTGCTATCTCTATATGCGACATAATGATGCGTTGCAACTCATGTTTGCGGGTAAGTGTTTGTCGATCTTCATCCTCAAAGATAAAGCCTCTTTCTTGAGCTTCTTTAAGCAGCTTATTCCAATTGGGGTAGATAAGAGCACTTACGAATTTATAACCATCAGCTATCACAGCGACCTGCTCAATCATCGAATCGGATGTCAGCAGTCCCTCGATCTGCTGAGGTGCTATATATTTTCCGTTGGCTGTTTTATATAATTCTTTGATACGTTCTTTGAAGTACAGAGTTTTTCCTACAAGTCTTCCGGCATCTCCGGTCTTAAACCATCCATCTTCTGTAAAAGCCTCTTTGGTCGCTTCAGGGTTGTTCCAATACCCTTTGGTAACGATATGCCCCTTGAGCAAAATCTCATCTGTCTTGGGATCGATCATGGCATCAAGACCCGGCATGATATTACCTATACTTGTGATATCATAGTTTTTTAGTGGAGAACAGGAAACAGTTGCACAAGTTTCAGTCAAACCATATCCAACTATAATGGGAAATCCTACAGATTGAAGAAATTTATTAATCTCAATTGATAGAGGAGCACCGGCTACCGGGCAAAATCGTACCCTTTGTAAGCCAACTTTCTTTTTGAGCAATTTAAAGAGAGTCCTGCTGTATATGGCATTAAGTACAGCTATGTGGATAGGAACTTTGAGGCCTTTTGCCCTATAATCCAGTTGGTAACGGTATCCTATGTTGATAGAATGTTTGATAACTGATTGCACTGCTTTGGGGAAAGAATCGATCTTTTCTTTTACTCCTTGGAAAATCTTTTCCCAGAAACGAGGCACATTGCACATCATGGTTGGGCGAATTTGTGGTAGTGCCAACAAGACTTTCTTCGGATCGGTCAAGATGGCCACTTTTGCTCCAACAGATAGTACAACATACACCCACCCCTTCTCAAAGATGTGGCTCAGAGGAAGAAAGGTGAAGTTGAGGTCTTTGCTTGTAATATTTGGGTAAACCTCCTGATGAACTCTTATTTGCCACAAAAATGCAGAATGGGTAATGGTAACCCCTTTAGACTTACCTGTAGTTCCACTGGTGTAAATCATGGTGGCAATATCAGATTCCATTGCTTGGCTGCAACGAACCTTCGCAATTGTTTCATTTCTCATAGAGTCACCTCTTCTGACAAATTCCTCAAAATAAAGAGAGGTATGGTCATCAGACTTTTTGATGACACGATCGTCGAAAATAACAATCTGCTCGATACAACTTTTGCCCGACTGCTGAACTTCGTATGCGTTGTTGTATTGAAACTGCTCTCCTACAAATATAATCTTTAACCCGGCATCGTTAACAACAAATTCTACCTGTTGAGGAGAGCATGTGGCATAAAGAGGTACACTGATGCAACGCATCATAAAGATGCCTAACTCGCTCCATAATGAAAATCTCATGTTTTGTGAATAGATACCGATGCGAGCATGTTCTTCAACACCCAGTTCGGCGAGAGCCTTGGCAACACCAAGACTCATCTCGTACATCTTTTGCCACTTGACTTTGTTCCATTCATTTGTTTTTGAATTGTGGTATAAGATTGCTGTACGATTAGGATTCTTTTCAGCCATCCTTTGGGCTAATTCTGCTAAATGATATACTTCCATGAGATAAGTGATTCTTTTAATTTAAGTAAGTCCGGCAAATCAATGGGACTTCTTGTTAGTCGATTCATTAGTAAGCAAATATAGAGATGATTGTATCATCCTAACACGGATAATGCTTTATGTCACGACTCTAATCGATCGTCTCCAAAAATGTTGGGAGAGCATGTATGTATGAGGCAGAGAGAAAAATGAATATGCACATTCTGAAGTGTCTCAAATTATTACAAAGGAAACTCTTTTTTGTGAAATGTCCTAACTCGACGTTTGCTGTAAGAGTTATTCAAAATCATGAATGGAACATAGACACAAGGTCTTGCCGTCCCATTGTGCATAGGAATCATAGGTGATCCAGTCTCCAAGAATGATACAACGTTTTTGCTCCTTTAGAGCCAAGTCCAGCATTAGGTGGCGATGGCCGTAAATGTAAAAGTCAATACTGGGGTCTTTTAGGATAAATTCTTTTGTCTTTCTAACAAGCCATTCGTTTTCAATATCGAAATAATCATTGCAAAGAGCATGAGGGATACGACCTTCAGTTTGCTTTTTGAGACCCCTCTTACGTGAATTATAAGAGAGCCAATATGCTAAGCCAACAGTCCACCTTGGGTGCAATGCAGCATAAAAAAAGCGTGCTACTTTGCTGTTAAACAGACGATACATCCATTTGAGTCTCATAGAGTATCCCGTATACTCTTCATCCCCGTGTGAAATTCGAAATTTATAACCGTTATTTTCGAAAATGAATGACTTATGGTGAATGATAGCTCCAAATTCTCGTTCAAAGTAATCACTCATCCAACAATCATGATTGCCGGTGAAAAAATGGAGCTTGATTCCCTTATCCGACATAGAGGCACATTGGCCAAGAAATCTTACAAACCCTCTGGGAACGACATCTTTATACTCAAACCAATAGTCGAACATATCGCCAACGAAGAATATCTCTTGAGCATTTTCTTCGATTGATTTGAGAAAGGTTACAAGCTTAATTTCTGCAGCCAATGGATCTTTGTGATAATGAGATCCTAAATGAGCATCAGAGCAAAAGTAGATATTCTTTTCGGCCATAAGTTATAATAACCCTAACTCAAGTTTAGCCTCTTCGCTCATCATATCTTTGTTCCATTCCGGTTCAAAAACCACCTCAACTTCAACTTTGTCAACGCCCGGAACACTTTCAACCTTCATTTTGACATCTTCTATTATAAAGTCTGCCGCAGGACAGTTTGGAGCAGTTAGAGTCATGGTAATTTTGACATCAGTATTATTGGTTACGTCAACTTTATAGATCAACCCAAGATCATACACATTAACCGGTATTTCCGGATCATATACAGTGCGGAGCATACCCACGATATTCTCCTCCAATTGAAGAAATTCATTCATATCTATAATAGTTTAAGGGCTCTATCAACTTTATATCTTTGACTATACACTTCATCATCATGCTTTGTCAATTCGATAGAACCATACAATATACAATTCACAAATTTAGAACAATTTGATGGATAAATGGATTTAAGGATTGCTTAGATGTTGTTTCGTACTTATTGATCATGGATTTTGATGGTTTTCAGGTACCTTTTTTTTCATCTTGTTTGCGTGCCTTTGAACTTCTTCTTTTGTTATGTTATATCACATTGCTACAATATAACTTCAAATCAGTTTATAAATGTTCTGTTGTTTCGTAATAATGCTTTTATAATGTGATTGTTATTGGGTGTGCAGATGATATTTGTAGAGTTGCTTTGTAGTGAGAATCAAATGATTATGGATTGAAATATCTAATATCAAAACAAGTTGTACTACCTTTGCAATATGAAAGCGATAACATCTAAATCTACAGGTTGGCTTATTGGTATCTTATCATCAGCCACATTTGGCTTAATCCCATTGTTTGCTAAGCCGGTTATTAATGAGGGGGTGCCTCATCAAGCTGTTGTTTTCTATAGATTCCTCATTGCCGCTATCATGATGGCTGTCCTTCATGGAGCGATGGGAGGAAGTTTTAGATTAAGGAAAAAGGAAATATTTCCATTGGTTATTTTAGGGGCTCTTTACACGGGAAGTGCAATGTTGCTGTTTTGGGGATATTCCTTTATGGCATCCGGTGTGGCGACTGTCATCCACTTTATGTATCCTTTTTTTACAAGTTTGATATTATTCCTTTGTTTTAGGGAAAGGATCGGGATAATCACCATCATTTCAATGGTCTTTGCTGTATTTGGTGTTTCACTCTTGATGAACTTATGGTCCCCGAATACAGAATTGCATATTCCCTTTTCCGGATTTGTTATTGTGCTTTTGTCGGGCCTCTGCTACGCTCTCTATATTGTAGTTGTACAGCATAGTGCAGTCCATAATATGCCCGGAAGGTTACTTTCGTTTTGGGTGATGTTGTTTGCTTCCATTGGCTCGGTCATTAATTCCTTGATCGCTTATGGAGAAGTAATGTTGTTGCCAAGTGTGTCAAGTTGGATCAATATATCCCTGCTTGCTTTGGTACCTACAGTAGTAAGTAATATTGCATTGGTCTTCGCTGTGCAGAGTATCGGTGCAACCAAGACTGCTGTTTTGGGAGCTTTTGAACCACTGACGGCTGTTATGGTTGGAGTTTTTTGCTTCCATGAACAGATTGAAGCAATGGGGTATTGGGGAATCATTTTAATCGTTCTTGCTGTCGTATTGACTGTTATGTCCGGTCAAATAGAGCCTAAGCTAAGAGATTATGTTCGTCATCTCAAACGTGTCATTACCAGCTCAAAGATGAAGTAATAGGTTTGGGGAGCCTGATTGTAAAGTATAAAAGTTCAAATTCTTAGCGATCAACTATTGGCATAATAGTTTTTTTAGATTTTGATTCAACCTTATTGTCCTTCGCGACAATGTTGATTGAATAATGGGGCTGTGTCATTATTCGTAATGATTCAGCCTCTAATTTTTTAGCAACCTCTCATTTCTTGAGTTTAAGCAGCCAATTTTTGGATGGGAGCTACCATTGGACTCACAGGAACTCCTAAAACA
>NZ_JBHSGO010000125.1:0-5142 GCF_042654485.1 Falsiporphyromonas endometrii
AATACTTTTGTGCATTGTCTTTCTTGTAAGTTTCTATGATAAAGATAAGACAATTGGGGCTGATTCCTGTGAAGGAAGTTCAGCCCCTTATTTTTTGTTTTGTGATATTTTTATCGGACAGCAATATATTTCTATACATTAGTATCCGGTAGAATTTTCATTCACAAGATGAAATAACTGGTAAGTCTCAATAGAAGACTTTGGTACGCTTACAGGCGGAAGAAGGCCTGTCCGACTAAGGTAGATAATGGCATATTGAACTCTCCCAAACACCTTATTTATGCAGATGAGCATTTCAATTTTTGAAAGATAAGTCGCCCTCTTTTTGGATTCTAAAGTCGGCTGCCCGATAAAACTAAGCATGATTTACAGGCTAATGCCTCATCTAATCAGACTTGGCAAGCAATTTCACAGAGTCAACAAACAAGGTGCCAACGACCTCCTATTTTGGAGCTATTGACACCTTATTATATAAAACGTGATTTACTTATCAACTATCAGAGAACAAGGAATAACCTCGTTATCCAGATGAATAATTACTTTATCTATATCTTTTTGAATAGATATAGTGTATGTTGAATTCGTATGTAAAGTCCACTCCTCTTGTAACAAAGGGTGAAGGAGGGAAGACAAAACCTCTGTTATAGCATATCCCCTCTATCCAACAGAGTGCTGTATCTTGCTTCAACAGCCCCAGAGGTTACTAAACTCATATATCCGACGCTCTTATATTACCTATCTTGAGAGATTGGGGTATTTGGCTCCAATAAGGTGTTTTTAGTCCGTATCATCAGACTTATTGACAAATAGTATTTAACACTTCCTTTTTTATAAACGAGCTTCCCAGCCCATTCTTTTTATTGTCATTAAGAAGAATCTTGCGGTTGCAAGCCACATTTCAATCGCCTACTTTAGATGAAATAGATGTACATTTGCAAGATATGTTGGGTTTGCTCCAAAAGGTCTTAAGTCGATTTAAGGATTTCAGTATCTCCATTGTAGGGACTTAGTTTGAATTTATAGTTCATGAATGCAAAACAATTCGTCAATAAATGATATATTGAGTGTACATAGAAGTTGTTTGATAGGCAATAGTCCTTGTGGCATCATTAACATTGTATCTATTGCAAGCAGCTCGTTATTGGCTTGGGAGATCCGACATAAGACAAACTCAAAATCTCCTACAAACAACTTCAAGTTCGAGCAGTTTACTTAATTTTGTAACGGTACTCTATTTTATTGAGTAACCCCTAAAAGATCAGGAGGCAGCATAAAAATGGCAAACAATATAAACATAAGGCAAGTCAAACAAAGATTTGGCATCATTGGCAACAGCCCATTGCTTGACAGAGCTATTCGTACGGCAGTGCAAGTGGCACCAACCGATTTGTCCGTACTTGTGACCGGTGAAAGTGGTGCAGGTAAAGAGTTTTTTCCTCAGATTATCCACCAATATAGTAGCAGGAAACACAATCCATACATTGCCGTCAACTGCGGAGCTATCCCTGAAGGCACCATTGATTCGGAACTTTTTGGTCATAAGAAAGGTTCTTTCACCGGTGCTTTGGCAGATAGAAAAGGTTATTTTGAAGAGGCCGATGGCGGTACAATTTTCCTCGATGAGGTAGGAGAACTACCCCTCAGCACACAAGCCAGGCTACTCAGAGTCCTTGAGACCGGAGAGTTTATAGCCGTAGGGGCCAGTGTTGCCAATAAGACTGATGTCAGGATTGTGGCAGCAACCAATGTCAATCTCATTGAAGCAGTACAGAGAGGAAAGTTTAGAGAGGACCTTTTGTTTCGTCTCAATACAGTGCCCATCGTCATTCCTCCACTTAGAGAACGAGCAGAAGATGCACCTCTGTTGTTTAGAAAGTTTGCATCTGACAGTGCCGAAAAGTACTGTATGCCCACTTTGCGTTTAAGTCCGGAAGCCGAAGAAGCTGTAAAAAACTACCGATGGCCCGGCAACATTCGAGAATTAAGAAATGTGGCTGAAAGGATGTCTGTATTGGAAGAAGAGCGTACCATCTCGGCTGAAACCATACGCAAATATCTTCCCGAAAATGCCTTTCAAGATCTTCATCCCGTATTGCTAAGTCATGTCAAGGAGCAGGAATCCAACAGTTTCACTTCTGAACGAGAGATTCTCTACCAGGTTCTTTTTGACATGAAAAAGGACATGAATGAGCTTAAGAGTCTTGTGCAAGGCATTATGGATGGACAAATTCCGGTCAGCCAAGGGGGGCATGACATCGATCAGATCTTGCACCACTCTGCCAAGTCACCTATAAGCACAGACCAAATCTTTGGTACTTCCACCTCGGACACTTCTCAACCCATTACCTATATCGAGCCGCATGAGCCCGAAGTGGACGATGCTGAGATTATCCCTGAAGATGACCTAAGTCGCAAAGATGTTGTACTGCCTATCTCAGAAGCAGAGGCCGAACTTGTACGAAGAGCTTTGGTCAAATTTGGTCCTAAAAACAAGAAAGAGGCTGCAGAGGCTCTCGGAATATCCGAGCGTACCTTATACCGAAAAATCAAAGAGCATAACATTAATATTGATGAAATTGAAGGCTAAATATTTTGCATTTTACCTATTGTCATTCTTTATTGTGGCAATATCCTCATGCAGCATCCAATACAAGTTTGATGGTGCTTCAATAGATTATAGCACTACCAAAACGATGACTATAGAGACGATTGTCAACCAAGCATCTCATCAATATGCTCCTATGTCTACCAACTTCACCGAAGCTCTGAAGAATATATTTATCTCCAGGACCAAACTGGAGATGGTACCATACGATGGAGATCTCCAAATCTCCGGAGCAATTGTCACCTATGACTTAGCACCCACAGCTATTCAGGAGAATGCTATTTCTGCGAAAACAAAGTTTACGATTGGAATAAAGATTAAGTTTGTGAATAAAGTACAGCCTTCACAAAGTTTTGAAAAGACCTTCACTGAGTTTACCGACTTCGATAGTAATATTATGTTCAATACTATTGAAGGTCAATTGGTACAAGAATTGAGCGAACGCATTATCAAACAAATCTATTCGGCAACAGTAGAAAACTGGTAACATGACAACAGACGAATTATATGAGTATATGAGAAATCCGGTCTTGCTTTCGGACCATACATTGGACGATATGAAGCAACTTCTGGAGGCTTATCCATATTCTTCAACTTGCGCTTTTCTTTACCTATACAATTTGGCTACCGTACACGATGTGCGATATGCCTCCGAGCTACAAAGGCTGGCCCCTATGCTTCCTAATAGAGACAAGCTATACAGACTCGTAGCCGGATACAGCCAAACTCACGAATTAGGGACAGATAGCCAAGACGAAAAAGACTCTTTTGCTGTCATAGAAGACTTCCTGGATGAAATGAAAGCTTCGGGAGCGGACCTTCCGGATGAATTGACTTTTTCATCAAACTCCGGTATTCCGGACTATTTTTCCTCAGAAGAAGTAGATAAAACGCTCTCAAAGAGTGAAGACTCGTTAGATATAGAGAGCATTGATTTACAAAAGATTAATAAATCTGACAATGAGGAGAGCAAAAAAAATGTAACACAAGATTCTACAATTCAAGAGGAAAGCAAAGACCAGATTGAAGAGGACAATAGCCTATCTAACAACAACTTAGAAGAAAGCATGTTTACAGAAACTCTGGCGAAAATATATATCAAGCAGGGACATTTTGACAAAGCCTTGAGAATTATACATTCATTAAACTTGAATTTTCCAGAAAAAAGTCCTTACTTTGCTGACCAAATTAGATTTCTTGAGAAGATATCAAAGAATAATAAACAAGAATAAATATGTACATCTTTCTAACAATCCTAATTGTACTTGCTGCCATATTGTTAATTTTGGTAGTAGTAATCCAAAACTCCAAGGGTGGCGGATTGGCTGCAGGATTCTCTTCCAGCAACCAAATTATGGGGGTTCGCAAAACAACGGACTTCCTTGAGAAAGCAACCTGGTACCTTGCTGCCGCTGTTGTTGTATTGAGTATCATATCATCTCACTTCCTTCACGGAGCACAAGATCCTGCTACAGAGACAGGTATCAACCAAAAGATGCTTGTTAAGGATGCAGAAAAAGACGCCAAATCTACTGCTAATCCTTTTGCTACTCCACAAGGAAATGGTGCGGAAAATCAAGAAGCTCCGGCTACTGGAACTCCGTCTGCTCCAAAAGAGTAAGTATTTGGTTTGAATCTTTGATAAAGGTTTGGGTTTTAGATTTCTTGTATTCTTTTAAGCCTATTGGTCTACTCGTCTGAATGTATAGAGTGTATAGGTTGTTGTAGGCTTTTTCGGAGACATTAAACCGGAATGCAATTAACCCCTGAATGTTTATTAAATCAATTCAAAACAAGTTTCTAAGCAGAATTTATTTTAAGAAAAATATCACAAAGGCTGTGTCTTTCCGGCACGGCCTTTTGTTGTTTAGATCTACACTATATTAGATTATATTGAAGGATCACACCACCCTATTTGAACCTTAACCGAGAAAACATGGAGTATTTGGATATACACTCACGGTCAAACAACTTGACATACCCTTTGATTAGACATAAGATCAGCCTCAAGTATCTTATACACATAAGCCACCCTCACTAAGAGATATTTAGGATTAAAAGTATTTTCAAACGGATTAGATCGTAGAATAAGCAGTTCAAATTTCTTTAGTGCATTGGAATAAAAAGACAATAAAGACCATGCAATCCTTAATCTCAAAGCATGATTTGAATGAGATACACAAATAAATGCAACCTCTTTGTAACAATATATTTGGGTTCAAGAGAGCATTTCATGAGCAAAAATCGATAAGAAAGAAGATTTTCTCAAAAAACTTTTCTCTCGTTATTATCGATAGAATACAGATTCAACATATTAAGTTAACATACTGTATCATAAGAGATAAGATGGATTAACGACACTACAAATCACTTCCAACACTCGACTAAAAGGTGGATGAATACAGAGAAAAAACCAATAGTGTCCTAAACGTTCTTCTTTGAAGAAGGACATAGCATAGTATTCAAGAGGGGCATCCCACTTGATCATCTTGCGCTAAAATGGGGGTATCCCCCTATGTCAATTCAGGCTCATCGGG
>NZ_JBHSGO010000126.1:0-5306 GCF_042654485.1 Falsiporphyromonas endometrii
CTGACAGACAATTCGAAATAATTTCTTTAATTTGTACTCGTGTAAGATTCATACGGTTTATCGTTTTATTTTGTTTTTTTCAAAGATAACAGTCTTGAGTCTTACACACTTTTTCGGGACAGTATCTGTCTCTACGCTTTTTATCGCTTTGTCTTTGCGAGATAAAAGTAATTTGAGAATGTTTTGAAGGCTTCTTTTTCTTTTGTGGTAGCTTGAAAATGTGTCTTTGTCGATGTCGTAGTCTTCTTGATAGCAATAGTCGGAGCTGATATAGCAATAAGTAAGGTTTTCTATGGCTTCATTATATATGTCTTGTTCTTTGTCGACTCTCAGTAAGTTTTCCTTATTTGGACCAATATATATTATGTTCCTTTCTTTGCACAACAACTCGATTGGTGTGATCAGTGTTTCGAAGTTTAGTAGAATATCTCTAAGGTTAAAATCAGAATATTCTGTATCTCCCATATTTTGTATGGGTCTAATCTGTAGGACATCTATTTTTACTCCTTCAAATAGGTGTGTGATATTGGATAGCTCCTTTATATTTAGATTGTTAAAAGTATAATTGATTCTAAGTACAAAGTCCGGGTGGATTGTTTTGATTCTTTTAATATCCTTAATGAGGCTTGTCAGTTTTGTAAAAGAAGCATTCCCCATAAGGTATTCATAAGTCTCCCGTGAAGTGCCATGCAACGAAAGCGTCATTCCTCCCAATCCGGCGTCGATAAACTTTTGTAAGTTGTCAAAATTAAGAAGTTATCCGTTGGTTGTGATTTCAATGTATGGAATACCGTATTCCTTCCCTTTTTGAATAAGTTCTGCAAGATGTTTATAAATTGTCGGCTCCGCACCACATCCAATTTGGAGTTTTGCTGCTCTCTTGAAAAGAGTTTTGTATTTGTCGATGTTATTTATATCTATCGGTGTAGTTGGTTTGGGCCTCTTTTTATCATCGCTAAAGTAGCACATTTTGCATTTAAGATTGCAACTTTTCACAGGATCAATAAAGATTGCAATATATCTCATGCGTGCAATGTGTACTACAGCCAATGAAGTTAGCTTGAGTTTTGGTTTATCAAGTTTGAAAAATAATCATGCAAGTTTATAAAACATATTGCATCGAGATTGTTTTGTGTTGTGGGTATGAATGTCTATCAAGTAGTTATGTGTTGATCTTAACTCCAAAAGTCTTTAGTTCATTAGACTGAAAGATCAAAAACATATACTTGATAGACATAATTTATGTTTGATCAGTCCATAATGGTCATAGTCATCTTGATGTCTTCCGAAGGTCTGTCACCCGGTTCGGTTTTGACGTTTTGGATCTTTTCGACTATATCGAGACCTTCTTCCACCTCGCCAAATACGGTGTATTGCCCATCGAGGTGAGGAGTGCCGCCTATTGTTGAATATACCTTCTTTTGTTCCTCGTTTAGACCTCCGCCATTTTCTTTTGATATGGCTTCAGCTTCGGCTATGAGATGGTCTTGAAGATCTTGCAGCCCTTGTCGATTGCGGTCTCTTCGAAGTTGCTTAATCTCTTCTTTGTGTTCGAATACCAGTTTGTCGAATATGCTCTGCATCTGCATCATTTGCATTTGCTTAGCTAATTGTCCCAGCTGACCTTCTTTGTAAACTTGTCCCCAAACGATGTAAAACTGCGAACCGCTGCTTTTGCGTTCTGGATTGACTTCGTCCCCTTGACGGGCTGCAGCCAAAGCACCACGCTTATGCCAAAGTCCCTCTTTTATTTCTGCATCTATGGTGTAGTCCGGTCCTCCCACTCCAAGTTGCTTTCCTTTGGGGGCCTCTTTGGAGTCCGGGTCTCCTCCTTGTATCATAAAATCTTTGATGACACGATGGAATAGGGTGCCATCATAATATCCCTCTTTGACCAATTTTATAAAGTTGTCTCTGTGTAGAGGAGTCTCATCGTATAGGCGTACCACAATGTCGCCTAAGCTTGTTTGTATCTTTACTCTCATAGTTTTTAATGATTCTTAATATTATTCTAATATGATTTTGATACCATTATTCTGAGGAGCTATGACCTCTCCTATGATAGAGGCTTGTTGGTCTCCTTGTTGTCTTATTTGGTTACAGATCTCTTCGGCTTCCTCCTTATCGACAGCTATAAGAAGGCCTCCGGATGTTTGAGGATCAGCTGCGAGGTAGCTTAGCATAAGTGGACAATTGACTTTGAGCCCTTTGCCTGCATACTTGATATTTCTAAAAGCCGCTCCCGGTATGCATCCATCGTCAAGGAGTCTGAGTGTGCCGGGAAGGGTTGGAAGTTGCTTAGTGTCTATGACAATGGTTGTATCGGAAGCCTCCGCTAATTCGAATCCATGGCCTACAAGCCCAAACCCGGTCACATCGGTTGCCCCTTTGATGTTGTATTGTTGCATCACTTCAGCAGCATATTTATTAAGTCTTGTCATTTGCTTGATAGCTGCTTGATATTCCTCATCAGAAGTCATACCAAGTCTTTGTCCCGCTATGATAGTGCCTATACCAAGAGGTTTGGTAAGGATGAGCTTTTGTCCAACTTTGGCTCCATTATTGGCTATCAATTGGTCAGGATGTACTATCCCTACCACTGCAAGACCATATTGAGGTGTCGGATCTTCTATTGTATGTCCGCCCATGGTAAAGGCTCCGGCTTCATTGATAGCCTGCTGTCCTCCTTTTAGGATCTCTGCCAATCCTTCAAGTGGAAGTCTCGATCCGGGGTAGTGCATCAGATTAAGAGCAAGCAGAGGTCTTCCTCCCATTGCATAGATATCGCTTAGTGCATTGGTTGCAGCAATTACTCCAAAAGTGTATGGATCGTCAACGACAGGAGGGAAGAAGTCCGTCGTAACAATCAGTGCTGTATCATTGTTGATTTTATAGACCCCGGCATCGTCGTGAGTAGAAAGTCCGACAAGTATATTTTCATTTCCGGGTATCTCTATCTTCTCAAGAAGTTTTGAAAGTTCTGTTGGGTCTATTTTAGCTGAGCATCCTCCATATTGACATTCTTTTAGGAGGTGTATCTTTTTTTGCATTTGCATAGCTTTATTCTTCGTCGTAATCAATTATAATTGCCTCATCTTTGCATGGGATAATCTTCTGGGCATCTTCGCGATAGTTGTCCTCTATCTTCAAGCACATACCACATTCCGGATTAAGATAGGTCGGAGTAGTTTGTACTTCGTGTGGTATATGATGCTGAGATATTGCGGTTCTTGTCTTAAGAAAAGCCCTTGTAGAAGCAAAGATAATCAGGAAATAGGTTTTCATTAGTTGTTAAATATCATTCGTTGAGCTCTATCAAAGCTTGGAACAATGCTGCCAGCTCACTCATCGTATTATAAACGGATAGCGAGACCCTGGTAGCTCCGGTTTGTAGAGAACCTAATGTTCGGTGAGCAATAGGTGCACAATGGAGTCCAAAGCGGGTAGTGACGGTGTATTTGTAATATAGATCATCACTTAGTTTGGCCGGACTTCCTTTCTTGGGGATGAGTGAGAAGACAGGCCCTTGATACTGTTCTTCATTGGAAGAGAGTACTTTGTATGGCAAATCTTCCTTGATGCTTTGTATAAAGTCGAAAAGTTGTGACTGCTCTATCAGACCTTTTTGAGGTCTCTCTTTCATCCCTATATACCATGCTGATAGTCCAACAAGATTGATTGTTCCGGTTTCGAATCGTTCGGGCATATGGTCGGTATCCATAAGGTTTTCGGAATGAAAGCCATTGCCACCTCTGATGAGAGGCGAGATACTTTGTGGGTTTCTTATGTAAAGAGCACCTGTTCCCGTAGGACCCATTAAACTTTTGTGTCCGGTTATGGCAACAAAGTCAATTGCACTTGCATCGACATCAAGTTTAAGATAGGGTAGGGCCTGTGCTCCATCTATCAAGATCTTAGTTTCTTCCGAGTGCCCTTTTATTATTTGTGCTATCTCACTTATGGGTTGGAATACTCCATTGAGATTGCTCATTCCATTGATAACACAAAGCTTAAATGGTTTGTTGGCTCTAATAAATCTTTCGGTCTCTTCTATATTTATTCGCCCATCGTTATGAGACGGAAGGTATGCCGGCTCTTTATTTCCGGGAAGGGCAAAGATTGGTCTTGTGACAGCATTGTGTTCGAGTGGAGAAATCACAACCTCTTCTTTCTTCAATTTGCCAAGACCTCTTATGACAGTATTGATCGACTCGGTTGCATTCTTTGTAAATATGATATTCTGACTTTGCTCCTTTGCTCCTATCATATCGGCCAGCATATCTCGCAATTCTTCTACCATTGAAGATAGTTCGAGGGTGTGTGTATCCCTGCTTCTTCCGTAAGAGCCTAACGGAGAATCATAGATATGGCTTAGATGGTCGACTACCCCTTGGGGCTTGGGATAGGAAGTAGAGGCATTGTCAAAATAAATCATCTTGAGTCTGAGTTTATGGAGTTACGATGTGATTGGCACGACTAAGAAGATCAGCAATGACGAACATGTTGGAAACTTTGCCTACAGATAGATTCTCTTTCTCCTTGAAATAATCCAAGCAGGTACCGCATACAATAATCTCTACCCCTTTGGCTGCGAGTTTTTTTAGTGATTCATGTGCAGGATGAGTCTTTGTCGCCAACTTGATCGCTGTGTTGTAGCAGATAATGTGTGTGGGAAGCTCGTCCAATTCATTTAGGGCATTGAGGTATGCCAAAATAAGTATCTCACCCAATTGGTCCTCTCCTTGTCCCATGACATTGCTTCTTAGCTGTACAACACTAATTCCCTTTTGAGTTGGAAGGATGCATTCAGCTTCTTGATTAGGTTGAGATGCAATTGGAGCTATATTGATTCCTTTGGTATCTATTATGAGCAAAGTGTAATCTTCTTCGGTGGTTCTATTCACAGCGAAGCCACTTTGGGTAATAAAATCTGTTAAGTTGCCACAAGCAGTTTCATTGTCTGTAAGCACTTCAAAACGAGTCTCTTTGTCGTTCTTTTTTAGGGCTTGCCTCAGCATAATGAGCGGTAGGGGACACAACTTCCCTCTGGTATCAACTTTTACTGACATATCTATGATCATTTAAATTTATCCCAAATGTACTCATTTTGGCTGAGGCCCGGGGGTGCTCTTTGATTTTTCTTCAACAACGTTCTGTATCATTATGCTTCTTTGTACCTTTGGTTTGATACTGTCCCAAAAAAGTGTGTAAGACCCAAGACTATTATCTTTGAAAAAATAAAATAAAACAGTAAAACAGTATGGATCTCACACGAGTACAAATTAAAGAAATTATTTCGAATTGTC
>NZ_JBHSGO010000127.1:0-5360 GCF_042654485.1 Falsiporphyromonas endometrii
TATATAGAATGGTATAACAATAAAAGAATAAAACTGAGGTTAAAAGGAATGAGCCCGGTAAAATACCGAGCTCATTATAGACAATTATAACGTTTAATTTAACGTCCAACTTTTGGGGGGCACTTCACAAAAATGACACACCCCATTTTGTTTTACTCCAAAGAATACAACATTCTTCCTTTTGTCCCAATCAAATTGGGTAGGACTATATTAGGCTCTCTTTGATCAATCATTGTTATACAAAAAGACAATAATACAACAGTTTTTATATCACAATGATTAATTTCAACTTAACACTACAATAAAATGCACTTCACAATATGTGCAAACCTATCAAAAGCTATAGTATTTATGCCATCTTCTTGTTACCTTTGCAATAGTCACATGTGTGCAAAACAAGTAGACAATTATGGCAAAAATATTAGTCGCTTTCGACACAGTAAACGAAGGCTTTGATGAATTAAAACAGAAACATGAAGTGACTTTTCCACCAAAAGGAAGAGATTTTACTCATGAAGAGATTTTGGACCTTATACCCGATTATGATGTACTCTGCCCGGTGTTTGACATTCCGGTAGATAGGGAAATCATCGAACAAGGCAAAAATTTGCGGCTTATTGCAAACTATGCTGTCGGCTACAACAATATTGACCTAATAGCAGCTGCACAACACAATATCGTCGTTTGCAACACACCTCACAGTGTTGTAGAGCCAACTGCCGATCTTGCTCTGGCTTTGCTTTTGGGGTGTACCCGAAGACTCTGCGAATGGGACAGCAATTTTAGGAAACATAAGAACAATATCGAACGAGGACGCCTTGTAAGACTTGGAGTCAATCTCTACGGTAAGACGCTTGGAATATTGGGGTATGGCAATATTGGTGCTGCCGTGGCAAGAAGATGCAAAGCCTTTGGCATGAAAGTTCTTTACAACAAAAGGCATAGACTTGACCCGACTGACGAGTCCAGATTAGGCATTGAATATATTGACAAGGACGAACTTATCAGGAGATCTGATGTTATTTCCCTGCACACACCCTATTCAAAAGAAACGCACCACTATATTGGAGCCAAAGAATTTGGGAACATGAAACCTACAGCAATCCTTATCAACACCTCAAGAGGAGCAGTAGTGGACGAAGCTGCGCTTGTTGAAGCCCTTAGCTCCGGAAAGATTGCTGCAGCCGGATTGGATGTCTTCGAACATAACGACCAACCCACCGAACAGCTATTCGAGATGGACAATGTTTGCATGACACCTCATATCGGGACTCAGACATATGACTCAAGAGTTGAGATGGCTGTGGAGCTGTGCAACAATGTGCTCGGCTTTTTGGATGGAGATAGGCCTTATAGCAAAGTACCTATGCCAAATATCAAATGAGAAATATCAGACTAAACACACCTGTAGAGTTGCCTAAGAGCAATTTTGGCGTAAGCTACCATAACAGATTGCTTTCGCTGGGTTCGTGTTTTAGCTCAAATATTGCAGAATACCTCAAGTTACTTCGCTTCCACATCGTTTATAATCCCTTTGGTCCACTTTACAATCCAATCTCAATCGCACGATGTTTAGATCGATTGCAAAGTGGACAACCATTTGGAGCTCAAGAGTTGTTTTACTTTGGAGGATTGTACCACAGTGAGCTACATCACGGAAGCTTCTCCAAGACAACTATCGAAGAAACCATCAATGTGATAAACACATCGTTGGAAGAAGCAAGAAACATGTATGAGCAATGCGATCGACTGATTGTAACTTTTGGTACAAGCAGGGTCTACCGACAAATTTCCACAGGTATCGTAGTAGGAAACTGTCATAAACAACCACAAAGCCTGTTTAGTCAAGAAGACTTACCCTTAGATGATATGTGCTCAGAATGGGGCAATCTCCTTACCAAAATAATGGAAGATAAGCCCCACCTAAAAGTCATCTTGACAGTAAGTCCTATAAGGCATTTGGGAGATGGACTGGTAGCAAATGCACGAAGTAAATCAAAACTTCTACTCCTTTGCGATTATTTGGCGGGATTATGTCCATCAAGAATAGAATATTTCCCCTCGTTTGAAATCATGATGGATGAATTGAGAGACTATCGATATTATGCTCAAGATATGAAACATCCTTCCGATTTGGCCATCGAAATCATATGTCAACGTTTTCTCAATCAGTATATCAATGAGGAAACGTTTCTTATTTTTAGAGAAGTAGAAGCATACAATAAATTGAAATCTCATCGCATTATGCACGAAGGATCAGAAGAAGCGCAAAAACATTTATCTGAAATTGAAGCTCGTGCTCATTGTTTGAAAAAGAAATATCCTTTCCTTTGTCTTTAGGTTAGATAAATAATAGATTATGGAAACTATTAAGACCATTATTAAGTCAGTGAAAGCTAAGGATAGCCTGATCAAAAATGAATGTCAGATTCAGGCTCTTTTAACTGACTCAAGATCGTTGACTCACCCAATAGATGTGCTTTTTATTGCTCTTTGTACACGCCATGGAGATGGACACAAGTACATTGAGGAATTATACAAAAAGGGCATTACCAACTTTTTGATTTCAAAACCTATTCCGGGCTTCGCAAAGAAATGTCCCAACGCCAACTTCATCAGGGTCGATGATACCTTGAAAGCTTTGCAAGATATCGCAAGGGAACACCGCAAAAAATTTAACAATCCGGTCATCGGTATCACAGGTAGCAATGGCAAAACTATTGTCAAAGAATTTCTAAACCAACTACTACGCGACGACCTTCAGATTACCCGATCGCCCAGAAGCTACAACTCTCAAATTGGGGTTCCTCTAAGTGTATGGAACCTTAAACCATCTGACCAACTTGGCATATTCGAAGCAGGAATATCAAAACCCGGTGAGATGGAAACATTGGAGCGAATTATCAAACCAACTATCGGAGTTATTACCAGCATAGGATCGGCTCATCAAGAAAACTTCAGTACGCTAAGCGAAAAAATAGAAGAAAAGCTCCATCTCTTTGTAGATTCCGATTGCATTGTTTACAACGCAGATGACAAACAAATTAGTGCCGGAGTTTGCAATGCCGGTCTTGATGGCAGATGTATCGGATGGAGTCGTATCGACACTTCTGCTCCACTTTTTATTCAATCTATTGTTTCTGACGAAGACACAACAGATATCTCGTTTAGATATTTTGGAATGGAACAAACACTTAAAGTTCCCTTCACTGACAAGGCATCTATCGAAGATATTATCCATTGTATAGCAGTTATCTTACAATTTAGACCTGCAGTTCTATCAAAAAAGGAGCGCTTTATGCAACTCGACCCGGTTGCCATGCGCCTTGAGCTTAAAGGCGGGAACAGTGGCAACACCGTCATAAATGACTCATACAACAATGACTTCAATGCCCTGGAGATTGCCCTGGATTTTCAAAAGAGAAGAGCACGCAAGGCCGACACTCGCAAAGTCCTTGTTCTTAGTGACATACTCGAAAGCGGCATCCTTCCAGAAACCCTATATGAGAGTGTTGCAGAGCTTCTCAAAGAATGTGAGATAGATCAATTTATCGGTGTTGGAAAAGATTTGTGCAAAAGGAAAAAACTCTTTGCAGACATTCCACAAACAGACTTTTTTGAATCTACACCGGATCTTATGGAGTCCAAAGTGCTGGATATGATTTCCAATTCTTGCATACTGCTAAAAGGAGCCAGACAATTTAAGTTTGAGCAACTTTGTGACAAGCTTTCGAGACAAATTCATGAAACGACATTGGAGATTAATCTGCAAGCCATAGCAAACAACACCTTATTTTATAAGTCAAAGATTAAGCCTACCACCAAAATGGTATGTATGGTCAAGGCACAAGGATATGGAGTAGGATCCTACGAACTGGCAAAGACACTTCAATCCACCCATATCGACTATCTGGCCGTAGCCTTGGCAGATGAGGGAAAAGAGCTTAGGGAAAGAGATATTGATTTGCCTATCATGGTTATGAATCCCGAGCGTTCAACATGGAGGATGCTTTTCGACTACAGACTCGAGCCGGAAATATTCAGCTTTGGTATTTTGAATGAAATTATAGGACGTGCAGCCGCGACCGGACAACATGCTTACCCTATCCATATAAAGATAGATAGCGGAATGCACAGACTTGGTTTTGGTCCTGACGATATTCCTAAGCTTGGTAAGATTTTAGCTGCACATCCGGAAGTTAGAGCCATGTCAGTATTTTCTCATTTGGCTGCTGCAGATGATCCATCATTGGACGAGTTTACACACAACCAGATTCATAAATTTGAGAAAGCATCAAAAGAGCTACAGAGTTATCTTCCATATAAGCCGCTTATGCACATACTCAATACAGCCGGTATTGAGAGATTTTCCGAATATCAGTTCGATATGGTAAGACTTGGCATCGGTATGTACGGATGCAGTCCGAATAAGATAGAGGGACTGGAAACTGTCATTAAGCTTCGCTCCACAATTTTACAAGTAAAAGATATTCCTGCGGGAGAACCCATTGGCTACGGATGTCTTGGAGTCCATGACAAGCCTGTCAAAATTGCGATCTTGCCAATAGGCTATGCAGATGGATACAGAAGGCAGTTGGGTAGAGGTGTAGGAAAAGTATTGATTGGAGACCATCTATGCCCGACGATAGGCAATATATGTATGGACACCTGTATGGTAGATGTCACGGATGTTCCCAATGTGACAGAGGGACAGAAGGTAACACTATTTGGCGATCCAAGGTTGACGATCGAAGATTTGTCCTCATGGGTAGGTACTATACCTTATGAGTTGTTGGCAGTCCTTTCAACAAGAGTAAAAAGAATTTATTTCAAAGAATAGCGCCTATGTGGCAAGACATACTCATATACACGATAGGAGCACTTGTAGCAATCTATCTAATCTATAAAATAGTCAAATGGATTAGGCGAAAGCCCGGCGATGAATCAGGGTGTGGATGCAGTGGATGCTCATCCTGCCCAACAAATAATAACAACAAGAAAAAAGATTAGCAAGAGTCTCTTATCAATCTTTGTCTCAAATATGTCTTTAGAATATCAGATATGGGTTATCTCGAATATTCAGAGCCATACAGGCATTTGTATCAACACTCCAAAATGGCTGGTATGATTTCTATACGGCTACCATCATTTAGTAGCAAGCCATAAGCAGTATGATGATAGTCATTAGTATATGACTCCTAATGACCAATCTGAACTTATAACAGAACAAAATAAAAGGGGCTGTGTCATTATTCGTAATGATTCAGCCTCTAATTTTTTAGCAACCTCTCATTTCTTGAGTTTAAGCAGCCAATTTTTGGATGGGAGCTACCATTGGACTCACAGGAACTCCTAAAACA
>NZ_JBHSGO010000128.1:0-5382 GCF_042654485.1 Falsiporphyromonas endometrii
CCTCCAATACCCTCACTTTTTGATTAGGGGGGCTTATCTTTCAAAATTGAAATGCTCAACCGCATGTATTCTGCGATTGAGCATCCTTAATATGTCATTTCCAACTTTTATCGGACAGCAATGATATGAAATCCAAGTTTGCCGGGCTGCCAAAACTTTTACCGGATAGCAATAATTAGGAATTGCTATCAAATGGCAA
Source organism: Falsiporphyromonas endometrii (assembly GCF_042654485.1). Classification (NCBI taxonomy): domain Bacteria; kingdom Pseudomonadati; phylum Bacteroidota; class Bacteroidia; order Bacteroidales; family Porphyromonadaceae; genus Falsiporphyromonas; species Falsiporphyromonas endometrii. The sequence continues at coordinate 200 of NZ_JBHSGO010000128.1, forward strand.
ATCTATGTCAAACACTCTCTTTCTATTGATACATTTGGATTTAGGGAAATGGGATTGTACAATAAACGAAAGGAGGTAAACACCCTCTTGATTGGTATGTTTACCTCCTAATTTATTGTCATTAGTCGATCTTTTATCCTTAAAACCTATAGGTTAGGGTTGCCAAGACTTTTATTTGATCTTTGTCAAGATTGATTGGCTTTTGGCTTAATCTTGCATCCGGGGCAGGATTTCCGGCATCCGGACTTAAGCTGTTGCCGTAATCATTGATATAGGGAAATGTCACCAAATGGCTGTTGTAATGTTGCCAAACGACAGCGATGTCAGCAGTCCAGTTTGGAGTGATACGATATCCAAGGCCACCTGTTAGAGCATAACTTTTACCTTGAAGGATATATGCCGGAGTGGTCCCTGATGTCAATACTTCTTGTTTTTGTGAACCCGAAAAATCGGTCAAGTTTTTGTTTTTGATAGGAGCTGTCTTGGTCATATAACCGGCTCTTAGACTTAGTCTTTGAGTAGCTCTAAACTCTGCACCTATCCTATATGTGTGTTGTCCGCCATAATCTTCTTTGATGGCTTGATTGTCCACTTTATACACATTTGGGCCGGAGTAGTTTTCTTCGTCATTGCTGAGCTTGGAATTTCCCAGGTCACTGTATTCGTAGTCGAAGCTAAGAATAGCTCTGTTTTCTAAGATTGCTGCCACACTGGCTGTTACCTTGCCTGGAGTTTTCAGGTCGTATGAATTGTAGCCCGAAGGAGTGGTGTTGTTAAGATCTTTTTGTATGCTCTTATTCCCATCCTTATCTTCTACCTCCAAAGCGTCCAATCCGCCATATCTTGATGAGGCAATCGCATCAAAGTTGCGCTTCATTGAATACCAAGTTGGGGTATAGTAAGCGACACCAAATCTCAGTTCCGGGATTGGCGCATATATCATTCCCAGACTAAAACCTCCACCAAATCCGGTCTCATGAACATAGTTGTCGAGACCAAGATAGTCTTCTCGATTGTCACTTTCGTCTTTGAGATAGTATTCGGTATAATGTCCAATCGAGGTGTAATCAATGCTTGAAGTGAATATGCCCAACCCAATAAAGAATTTATCCTCTATATTGAAAGCCATATTGGCATCGTAGCGATTGTTGGTGCCACTCTGCTCCATCTCCATGATAGCTCTTTGAGGGGGCACTGGATGACCTTTTTTGCCATAAACAAATCTTGAGTAATATTCTCCACCCGATGGGTCATCTGAATTGATCCAACCACCTTCATAACCCATAATCGCCATCCAAGGAATAGACGCATTGTCATAATTGTCAGAAGTGAGACTGTTGTGACCTATTAGACCCGGACCAAATTTCTGCATATTATTGAGAGTGGCAGCAACGTAGTCTGCAAGGCTTCCACCCGGGTTTTCGGCATTTACAAGGAACTTGGAATGATAGTTGGATAGTCTGGAGTATCCGAAGCCGTAGGTTATAGAAGCATCATTGGAGATTGGTGTCATTCCGCTTATGGAAAATTCCCTAATACCAAATCTGTTTTTATTCTGTTTGGAAGATGAAGAGAGCCAATCTGCATTGGTCTTTATATTGTCATAGGCCAATGATACAGAGATGTTGAGTGGCCTTTGACTCAGTGCCAGCCCGGCCGGATTTAGAAGGGTAGAGGAGTAGTCTACACCCACGGCACCCATGGCACCGGCCATTGACTGAAATCTGGCAGATCCTCCCAATTCAGTCCTTGCATATCTGGTAGCATCAGTTTCTGACTGTCCGAAGAGAGCTGTTGTACCGGCCATCAAGATTGCAAGAATCCCATATTTTATCTCATTAGTTTTCATATCAATTTCTAATCTTATCTTCTACGATATGTGGAACCACCACCTCCGCCTCCATTGCTTCTGGATGGACTGGAATAGCTTCCTCCACCATTGTTGTTGTAAGTACTTCTTGAAGGGGTGGAATAGTTGTTGTTTCTATTGCTGTTGTAAGTACTTCTTGAAGGTTGTGATTGTTGTTGGTTGCTATTGTTGTTGTAGCTCCTGTTATAATTATTGCTGTTGTAGCTCCTATTATTGTTGTTTCTATTGTAGCTGTTGTTATTGTTATACGAACCTCTGCTTGGGCTGCTACTGTTGTTGCTGTTATAGGTGCTTCTTGAAGGTGAACCAAATCTACCGGTATTGGACCTGTCATACCTTTCTATAATGGTTTGTGAAGGTCTTGAAATGGTCACGCCGGATCTGGAGTTGTCATAGCTGCTCCTATTATAAGATCCTCTGTTGGTACCTGCTTGAGCACTATCTTCGTAGCGAGATCTCGAATAGGTGTTGCTACCTCTATTGATTTGGGTACTTCGAGTCGAATTGCCATAGTTGCTCCTACCATAATAGCCATTGGAATAGCTGCCATGTCTGTAATTGTCGTATCTATAGCTGTTGTAGCCGTTGTAGAAGCCGTCATAATAGCCCCAACCATAGCCTGCCGAAGCCCAATAGCCGGGCCATCCATAATAGCTACCCCAACCATAGTAGCTACCCCATCCATAACCCCAATAAGGGCCATTCCAACCTATAGACCATCCGCCCCATCCTCCGGGCCAATTGAAGTATATACCCCATCCTGTAGGGTAAGGATAATATCCCATATACCCCCAGTATCCACCATAGGGAGGTACTGTATACCATGGATAATATGAGTTGACATAGTATGGGTCATACATCATTGGATCATCATAGTAATATCCGCCTCTGTTATTTACATAGATGTTTGCAAAAGTCGATCCATCGTTGTAGTATCCCTCTTCATATCCGTATGGGCTAAATCTGGAGAGGTAGATGTTTACTTCATCTACATTTCTTACTGCAATATCATGATCATAGAAGCGAGAAAGCCTTTGAGTATAGTATCCATCTACAGTCCTTACACCACCTCTTTTTCTCAGACTCTTTGGTGTGTTGCAACTTGATTTTAGAGAGTCGGGTTGGACTCTTCTGTTGTAGGCGTCAAGCTCAGCATCCGATACGGGTGGATAGCTTTGTTGTACATCAGTATATGGATCATCTCTAAAGTACCAGTCGTTGTCTTCTTGCGACTGTTGTTTTTGCTGTTTTGCAGTGCTTAGGTGAGACTTGTTTTTGCGACTTCGCAAACCATATGCGTCGTCACCCCACGGATCATTATTCTGGGCAAAGCTCATTCCAACGCTCAGCGCCAGCATTGCTGTCCAAATAAAAATGTTCCTTTTCATAATGTTGTCCTCCTATTGCTAAATTATATGGTTGACCTTTGTAAGCAGGTCATTTGCTTATTTCTATTTAGATGCTAATATATACCATTCGTTTATATTAATGTGCATTTGTATAGTGTTATTGCAATAAATATACCAAAATGGTATAACAAATCCTGCTTTTAAGTTATTTGTCGTTTTTAATAAGCCATTCTGCTATCTGAACGGCATTGAGTGCAGCTCCTTTACGGATTTGATCTCCCACACACCAAAAAGCTAACCCTTTGGGATTGGCAAGATCCCTTCTGATACGTCCTACATAAACATCATCCTTTTCGGCAATAAATAGAGGCATCGGATAGACTCCATTGGATGGATCGTCCATCAATTGTATCCCCTCAGCTTCCACAAATGCTTTGGCTGCTTGATCCACAGTTATTTCCTCATCACACTCAACCCAAATCGCTTCGCTATGTGCTCTCATGACAGGAACACGAATACATGTGGCGCTTACTTGTATATCACTGTGCATGATTTTCTGTGTCTCATTGTACATCTTCATCTCCTCTTTGGTATAATCATTTTCTGTGAATACATCAATTTGAGGAATCAGGTTAAACATCAGTTGAGAAGAAAACTTCTTAACAACCGGCTCTTTGTTATTTGCAATGGCGATAGCTTGCTCTTTGAGTTCTGCCATACCGGTAGCTCCGGCTCCACTGGCAGCCTGATAAGTAGCCACATGCACTCTTTTGATGTGGCAAAGGTTTTCGATTGCTTTCAATGCGACTACCATTTGGATTGTAGTGCAGTTGGGGTTGGATATAATATTTCGTGGTCTATTAAGAGCATCTTCGGCATTGACTTCCGGTACCACAAGTGGCACATCTTTTTCCATACGGAAAGCATTGGAATTGTCTATCATCAGACACCCGTATTTAGTGATGGTCTCTGCATAGTCTTTAGATACTCCGCCACCGGCAGAGCAAAATGCAATGTCGATACCCTTGAAATCTTCCGGAGTTTTGGTCAAAAGCTGTACCTCAATCTCTTTTCCTTTGAAATTATAAGTATGTCCGGCAGATCTCTCTGAACCAAAAAGCTTGAGACTCTTTACAGGGAAGTTTCTTTGAGCAAGCACTTTGAGAAGTTCCTGTCCTACAGCACCACTGGCACCTACGATAGCAATATTGAGTTCCTTGTTCATATCGTTATAATTTTTTGTTTTTACTTTCTTATTTAAAGTTACTATTCAGTATTCCTATACTGCTTGTGTCAAAGATATATCTTTTTGTGAAAGGTACATCATCCTTAGGGAGTGTTTTGAAGTAATTTTGTAATTGATAACCTCCCTCTTAATGAGAATTTTCATTAGGAAGATTTGCGTTCCTGAAGTTGTTTTGGAATAAAAAGAAAAAGGGACATACCTTGTAAGATATATCCCTTGTTTTTCGAGCCTCTTGTCGGATTCGAACCAACGACCCCGAGATTACAAATCACGTGCTCTGGCCAACTGAGCTAAAGAGGCAGGTTCCTTCTTTATGTTTAAGCTATCACAACGAAGGACAATTGCGATAGTCTTTCGAGCCTCTTGTCGGATTCGAACCAACGACCCCGAGATTACAAATCACGTGCTCTGGCCAACTGAGCTAAAGAGGCAGTGGGTAAGCTTACTACATCGCACCGCTACGACCTTTTACCCTTGCTGCGATCAAGCCCTGGGGGAGTCAAAGGGAGCTGGTCGTATAGGACTTACCCGCCACAAAAGTAGATAATATTTTGATATTGGCAATAGCTTTGAAATAAAAAGTCTGTTTTTTCTCAATAGTGTCCTAAACGTTTTTGACGAATAAAAAGAAAAGGGTAGGTTTGTATTGAACAAAAAAGAACAGCTCCAAGAGCTGTCACCAACCACCCTTTTCATGGCAAATATAACACTATTCGCA
>NZ_JBHSGO010000129.1:0-5387 GCF_042654485.1 Falsiporphyromonas endometrii
TGCCAGACAATTCGAAATAATTTCTTTAATTTGTACTCGTGTGAGATCCATACTGTTTTACTGTTTTATTTTATTTTTTCAAAGATAATAGTCTTGGGTCTTACACACTTTTTTGGGACAGTATCATATTGGCAAGAAAAATAGAGTTTTATTCGCAAACTAAAAGAGATAAGGTAAGTAGGCAAAAGGCTGTAAAGAATAAGTTTTATTGCAAAAGGCCTCAACTTCTTCGTAATAAGAGTGTTTTGATAGTTGACGATGTGCTTACTTCGGGTGCCACTTTGGCTGAAGTTGCCTCAGTTATATCGAGAGCGGGTGCCAATCATATAAAAGCCTTTACTGCTGCTGTGGCAAAATAATTTCTTTTTTACTTGCAGATATCACTTTATTCACTATCTTTGCACTCGTTATTGAGAGCGGGATGTAGCTCAGTCCGGTTAGAGTACTCGTCTGGGGGGCGAGTGGTCGCTGGTTCGAATCCAGTCATCCCGACACTTTGTGTAGTCTGTCAACTGCTATTGGTTGGCAGACTTTTTTGTTTCAACCTATATAGATAGAGATAAAAAGAAGACCTTTGGAGAGCTGTTTTTATCAGCACCATCCGAAGGTCTTCTGAATTATAGACTTTTCGATCCTTAAAATCTTACACCGAATTTAATGTTTGGTACAAAAGTCGCAATACTTGTTCCCTTATCCGGCTGGCCGGGATTTAGCCTGCTGAAGAATGTATTGCTTCCAAGCTGTAAGCCAATACCCATCATTAAATCTCCAAACCATGCATTGGTATCGATACCTATTGTTATATTCATACCATGCAGTGTAGAATGTCCTGCATAAGGGTTTTTGCCCAAGCCCTTGGCGGAACGATGAAAATAGCAATATCCAATTTCAACATTTCCTTGAGCCTCCAACCGAAGAAGTCTGGATTTGAAGAATGTCGCTACATATCCGGAGGCATATGATATATTCATCATTTTAGCTTGTCCGTATGCATTGGTTAGCGGGTCTACCACTGAGCTAAGTTCTGACATCGAGAATTTGATCCCATTCAGTAAATTGGATTCTGCCGCTCGGTAGTAGAAAGCAAAATCAGCATTAGAGTAGTTTTTTGTTTCAAAGCCCGGAAGAAGAGCCGCATTTGAAGTAAATGTTCGACTTAACCCTCCGCCCATTTGAAATATGAAACTCGGGTTTTCCTTTGTCTGTTGTTGACCAAAAAGGGTGCTACTACACAAAAAGAATAACAGCAATGATGTACTAATTAGACTAATTTTCTTCATAATATTAATGTATGTTAAATGTTGGTTTGCTTTTAATATCTTAAGCAGTAGTTCTCTTTTAATATTTATTATTCAATAATTAATGTACAAATATAGTTTATTCTGCTTGTAATCTACTTTTTATGTGAAATAATATAAAAACATTGTGTGGTAATAATAGTGTAAGTTATTTATTATTAGTCAATTGTATGTAAAGTGATTTGCCACTTCATGCAAATCGTTTATCTTTGCGGTTTGAATTTCCAATAGTGGTAATTCATTAAATTGTAACCCTATGCGTAGAAAAGGTAGAAAAGACTATATGCTTAGATTCTGGCTGTTGCTGTTACTGGTTTTTGCCGGTACGGTTGGGCTTTATTTTTTGCCGGAGAAGATAGATACCTTTGAAATCAAGAAAGTTGATATGTTGTCTGATCTTCGGATAGGGGATACTGTGTCGATAGATTTGGATTCGATGGGGAATGCTGCTGATAATTTTATTGCTCAGCGTGCCAAAAAGATAAAGCAACTTTCTCCTACCGATAGTGTTCTTCAAGAGGAGGTTGAGGTCGCTAAGAGAGATTCTATTTATAATAAAGTGAAGGAGACTCGTACAGATAGTTCTACTCAGCCTTTTGAAGATTTTAGCTCTTCCCATAGAGGGTTGGGGCGTTTCTTTGGTGCTCTTAAACGATCAAAAAGTCTCAATCGACCTGTTAGGATTGCGGTCTTAGGTGATTCTTTTATCGAAGGAGATATATTTACATGTGACCTTCGCAAATCATTGCAGTCTATCTATGGAGGTGGTGGTGTAGGATGGGTCCCTATCACAAGTGAAGTGGCCGGTTTCAGACGTACGGTTAAGCATACCTTCTCCGGATGGAATACTCATAACATGCTTCATCAAAGAGGGCGTTATACAGCTTCGGGATATTATTTTACTCCCAAAGAACATAATGCCACTGTTCGCTATCTGTTACCGGGCGACTCTTCAAAGATCAATACAGCATCACTTGTATCTATTTATTATACAGCAGACAAAAATGTTCCGGCCAAATTGTCAATCAATGGGGCTTCAGAAGAGATAGAACTGCCTGTATCTTCTTCGGTCAACGATTATAAGTGGAATGGATCGAAATGTAAATCAGCCAAGCTTACTATCTACCAGCCGGAAGGAGTCTCTCTTCTTGGTATGAGTCTTGAACAACAGCATGGTGTTACGGTTGATAACTTTTCATTAAGAGGTAACAGTGGACTTATCTTGTCTAAACTCGATTTGGACTATTCTAAGCGATTGAATACTTTGCGGCCATATGATTTGGTCATTCTACAATATGGATTGAATGTAGCTAATGCCAAGCAGTCGGACTATAGCTCCTACGTCAAGCAAATGTCAAAGGTAATAGCTCATGTCAAGGCCTGTTTCCCTTCAGCCGATATACTGATTATGGGTGTCTCTGACCGTGGTGTCAAGACCGCTGAAGGATTTGAAACTATGAAGACAATCTATAACTTTATCTCAGCTCAGCAGCGTATAGCCAGAGATAATGGGCTTGTCTTTTGGAATACCTTCCTCGCCATGGGGGGAAGTGGAAGTATGGCGCGATTAGTAATGCAGGGCAAAGCCGCCAAGGATTATACTCATGTGGGTTTTCCGGGAGGAAGGATTGTTGCCAATGCATTTATGAAAGCGTTTAATTTCGAAAAAGCATATTATGATGCGATTTAAGAAAACGATTGTTGTGGGTACTTTAGTTGTGATTATTGGAGTATCCTGTTTTTCTAAACTATCTGCTGAGTCTTCAAAAAAGACCATTCAAACAAATTTATCTACTAAAACATCCAATCCTATAATGGAGCCAAAAGGAGAAGGCTTCGTTATCTTACACTTGGGAGATAGCCATATTCAAGCCGGACATCTCTCAGGATTGATCAGACAAAAGCTCCAGAGCCAATATGGATCTTTGGGGCGAGGGTGGGTCAGCCCATATCGTGTGTATGGAAGTAACCAGCCTTGTGACTATAATTTGCAGGTTAGCAATCCACGTAATTGGACAAGCTATATGCTAACCAAAAAGGAGTCTACAGAGATTGTCGGTCCCGGTGGCATCATTGTAAAGCCTCGAATGAAGAACTATACAATGAGTATTACGGCCAAAGGAAACGAATCGTTTGATCAAGTCTTGGTTTATCGTACCGGTGCAGCACCCCATTTGATCCCTCAAGGTCTTTCCAAAAATGATTATGTCTTGAAACCTTCTCTGTCAGATGATGTTATAGTAGCAGATACTGTGAGGTTTGACAACCTTAGAACTTCGGTTACATTTGCTCCGGATTCAGCAGTTGCTCCATCTTCAGCAGTGGGCTTTGGTGGATTTGTGTTGGAGAATACACATCGAAAAAAAGGTATCATGTATCATGAGATTGGTCTCAATGGTGCATTTATGAGTCAATATCTAAATGAGCAATTTGTTCATTCTATGGCAATGCTTCACCCTCAAATGGTTATCGTTTCGCTTGGTTCGAACGAATCGAGTGGTCGTGCGATCAATCGTGATAGCTATTACAATACAATTGATACCTTTTATAAGATGATCAAACATGAGATGCCCGATGCTCAAATAATATTTACAACACCTCCTCCATACTTTAAATCAAAAAGTGTAAGGGTAGGAACAAGGAAGGTAAGAGGAAGAAAGACCAAGAGTGGTCGTCGTCGGACTCGTCGTGTTCCTGTGTACAAAAGATCTTCGTCTGTCAATAGCAATGTCGTCGATGCAGCGGATGTTATTGCTCAATATTGTAAGGAGCACAATTTGGTTTGTGTCAATTTGTTTGATTTGATGGGGGGAGAAGAGGGTGGATCCGAGTGGCTTAGTGACGGTCTGTATGCAAGAGATAAGATCCATTTTAGTGTGGAGGGATATAAGAAACAGGGAAATTTGATATTGGGCGAGTTGGAAAAGCCTGTGGCCAGAGCCTACAAAGACTTTACCGATCCTAATGCCAATCTTCAAGCAAATAGGATTACTGTCTCTAAGAATACTTCTGATAAGATGTAGATCGAATAATAATTGAGTGGAAAAAGAGGTTGCGATGATGATTTGCAACCTCTTTTTGCGTTATTACCGTAGGTGTACATTATAAAAATAAGATCTGATACTTTTCGTTTCTTTTATGTATTCGGCCTCCGCCATGTTCATAAGTATGTACCCTTTATATTTTTGCTCAGCTCTTTGTTTATGATCATTCTGGCAACTATCCTCATAAAAGAGTTGATATAATATACATCTCACGGGAAGAAATGAAATTATCTCCATATCATCCAATTATAGATGGATGCCAACCAATTGGTTAAATATGACTTTGGGGGCTTACGGATATCATATGCATGGGTATTCAGATGCTTATGACAAGCCGATGGATAATAGAGGACGTAGTTTCTTGGTTTATGGAGTAGGGACAACCTATTTAAATAAACAAAGAACATGGAGCGCAGAGATTAGTACGCAATACCAAAGCAAAGAGTCATATGCTCTACATACAACAACTCCTCGTTTTTATTTACATGCCGGGATTAAATATGTTGCCCTTAAAGGTAAATTAAATCTGAGTGTTCAAGTTCAGAATTTATTGCACAACGATGTTGGCTATACTCAAATGACGCCACAAGGTTATTCTTTGCATCAAACAGATTATGTGTATCGGACTCTAAAACTCTCTGTAACCTATAATTTCGGAGGAAGCATAAAGAAAAACGTTTTCCCGGCTTCGAATGTTCTTTACAATCGTTTAGGCGAATAAGATTTATATATTGAATAAAACATGTAATGTGGATCTGATGTCTAATGACAACTCGACATTATGAACTGCATTACAATTTTGGATTGCGTCAGACTTCGTATGAGGAAAATGGATGTGTGGAAGTCTCTTCTCATCTCTCGGTAGATGTTCTTGTGCAAAACATCAAGAAGAATAATAGTGCTATGTAATCGGATCGGATTGATACTGTCCCAAAAAAGTGTGTAAGACCCAAGACTATTATCTTTGAAAAAATAAAATAAAACAGTAAAACAGTATGGATCTCACACGAGTACAAATTAAAGAAATTATTTCGAATTGTCTGGC